>CAJLYG010000006.1 GCA_905210845.1 uncultured Prevotella sp. | reverse complement strand
AGAAAAGATGTTAAATGAATTAAATAAATAACTGATAAAGAATTTCGCCACGATCAGCAATCCTAAGGCGGCAATCCATTCATAAGTAGCAATCCCTAACCCAATGGCATATCCCGACCCTGACATCCCCACAAACTGCTCTGCGGAAATATTGGATGCAATGATAGAAGAGCCGATTGCCCACCACGCCAGTCCACGTCCTGCCAAGAAATACCCCTTGGCATTCTGAGTCTCACCTTTCTTTCCCTTAGAGAGATACAAACCAACGGACACGACAATGAGGCAATAGACTGCCACAATGATTAAATCAATCGCAGATATATGCATACACAGGAGATTTCTTTATAGACCAAACGCATAATGATTCTCACCACCTTCGACTTGGGGGATATCCACAGAGAACAAGCTCCCACTCTGCGGGTAAGACCTTAGCTCCGCTTCTGACAAGCCATCCCTCGCCGTCGTGATGAACAGCTGATGGTTACCCGCTCCTCCAAAGGTACAGGAGGCAGGATTGGGTACTGGGACAAAGACCTTATCCACCAACTCTCCATTGCCAGGATTCCATACGTAAACCCCGAAACCGCCCCAATGAGCAACCCAGAGATTTCCATAAGTATCGATCGTCATTCCATCCGGTATCCCATACTCTGGAGGTACGGTGACAGCCGTTCGCAAGAACTGGATGTTCCCGGTCTGGGAATCATAGGCATATTCTTCTATACAGCCCCTTCCAGAATCAGCATAATAGAGCCGATCGCCTTGGGGAGTCCATACGACACCATTCGGGATACACTGTTGATCCAATATCTTCGTGACCTTTCCTTGTGTGTCGACCTCATAAACGAAGCCATTATGATCTTGGTGTGTCACATTCATGATTCCGCACCACATTCTCCCATCAGGCGAGCATTTGCAATCATTCGTCCTCCACTGTGGGTGAAGGTCCCTAAAATCGCAGATCGTCTTAAATGAGTGGTCATCAAGATGATATACCACCATCCTACTTTTCATGGCTAAGACCACATCTTCGGGCCGATTGCGAACAGGAATGATAGACGTGACCATATCTGGCAGGAAATGGTCCGTCGTTTTCCCACGCGTATCATCATACTCGTGAAGAACCCCATTGTCAATATCTACCCAAAGCAGCCGTCCACGGTCTTTCAACCAGGTAGCCGCTTCACCGGTACAGTCCGTACCGCTTACCAATACTTTTAATTGAATCATGTCCTATACCTTTAACGTCATCAATCCTGCATGAGTGCGGATCTCCCGCCATCCATCAAGATTGTATTTCCACTCATAAACCGTGCGTAGTTAGATGCCAAGAACACGCAAAGGGCACCCACCTCATCCGTTGTCCCAATCCTTTTGACAGGATGCATGTCAATGGTACGTTGGCGCTCCGACTGCGGATCCGGGAAAGAGTTAAACCATGTATCATTTCCGGCAGTATCTATAAAGCCAGGGGCAATGCCGATGGTACGGATGGCCGGTCCCCATTCGATTGCCAGGCTTTGGACGAGTCCTTTTATGGCCGTCTTTGCCACATTATAGGGAAAGCAACCGGGAATCGTATAATAGGCATGATTGGACGTCATCAACAAGATCACGCCATCATCGGATTTCACCAGATAAGGCTTACACAATTTTGCTAATCTCCAATGAGAGGCAAGGTTCAGATTCATGTTATACTCCCAATCTTCTTCCGAACAACCAGCAGCACCCTTGAAGACATTCATCCCAGAATTTGAAACCAAAACGTCTATTCTGCCGAAGGTCTCCACAACTGTCTTTACCATTCGTTCCAAGTCAGCAGCTACCGTGACATCAGCCTGGACATACAATGCTTTTGATTTTTCCGAACGGATATCCTGATAGAAAGCACGAATATGGTCATCATCGGCAGGCTTGCGAGAGCATCCTGCAACAAGTGCCCCAGCTTTGGCAAACTGCCGTGCCGTTGCCAAGCCGATGCCAGAAGAGACTCCAGTAACTAAAACTACTTTATTTGAGAGATTTATTGAAAGTGACATAGGCTTTGCTAATTAGATATAGAAATGATCCGGTGCATTCTCCGTGAGGCCAGGATGTGCCTCCATTTCCTCCTCGACCAGGTCAACACCAAGCCCTGGGCGATCCGACAAATGAAGTTGCCCACCATATACCATATCCTTGATCGGATGATCAATCACGGTATCACGCCAAGGGACATCGTTATACATAAATTCCTGGCGGAAGAAATTAGGAATGGAAGCGCACACCTGCGCGGAAGCTAAGGTTGACAAGGGGCCATTCGGGTTATGCGGAGCAACTAACACATGATAGGTCTCTGCCATTGTCGCCATGCGCTTCATTTCAGAAGGACCGCCGCAACGCGTAATATCCGGCATGATAATATCACAAACATATCTTTCCAACAACGGGCGAATGGCAAAACGAGTATAATGGCGTTCTCCCACGCAAATCGCCATGTCAGAAGGGATGCGCTCCCTCAACGCGCGCAGAGCATCGACATTCTCTGGACCTGCGGGCTCTTCATACCAAGTGATATCCAACTGAGAAAGTCTTAACGCCATCTTTACAGCGATGCGGTAATTCAGCATGGCATGAGTCTCTATCATCATGTCCATTTCCGGTCCCACGGCATCCCTCACTGCCTTGGACACCCGATAGGCAAGATCCTGCTGTGCAGGGGTCAGCGTCAAATTGGAAGCCAAGTCCTCACCATAGAAATAGTTTGTGTGAGCAAATGGGTCAAACTTTAATCCTGTGAATCCATCAGCCTTCACCCGCTTGGCCTGTTCGATATAGTCAGCCTCATTATGCCCACCTTTCGTAAACCAATAATTGGCATACAGGAGGATATCTTTCCGGTAAGCACCCCCTAACAATTCATAGCACGGGACGCCCAATACCTTTCCTTTCAAGTCAAGCAATGCCATATCAATGCCGCTGATGGCGCAAAGGCTTGCGCCAAATGGCCCAATCCAGTTAAGGTCCCGATACAACTTTGTCCAGATAAAATCCGTCCTCATCGGATCCATCCCTATAATCCGCTGACCAATATGCTTGGCAGCAGCATAAATAACAGGAGAGCCCGGCCAGTTGGTTGCCTCGCCAACGCCCGTATACCCCTCATCAGTATATATCTTCAGCAATGTCCAGTTGTATTTGAATCCCTGGACCAGCCACACTTTCACATCTGTAATCTTCATTGTTCCTCAACCTTTCTTTTACATAATTCCATACTTTGCGAAGGCCTCAACAGACGGCATGCCTTCCTTGATCTTCTTAAGCACAATCCGTTCACCCCTTGCCTTTTCCAAAGCACGGGTAAACACCTCATCCTCGATTTGGCGGGGCACGACGCAGACACCGTCTATATCTCCGACGACCATATCCCCATCATTGACCAATACGTCACTCACGGTTATAGGTACACGGAAATCAATTACCTTGCCACGAGGAGCTTGGTCCTGTGCATAAGGGCCATAGGAAAAGCAATTGAATCCAAGGGCTAGAATACCTTTTGTATCCCGGGAATAACCATTCACGACAGCCCCGGCAGCCTTGCACTGCTGGGCCCGTGCACTCATCAGCTCACCCCATAAAGCATAGCTTGGAGAAGAACCAGAACAGATATACACTTCATTTTCCTTCAGATCGTCAAGAGCTTGTAGCATCATGCCGAACGATTGCTTTAGGATTGGATTTGTACCTTTAGGAGTAGGATTTGAAATAACGTCAGCTTCAAGGACCGTCATAGCTCTGCCCACTAATTTCATATCCTCTCTCAATGGGCGAATCCTAGGATCCAAAAACTGATGTATATATCCCATCTTGTCCATGATATCCCCTATCACAGCCGTATAGAGCACTTCTTGGATCAACCTGATGAGTTCTTTGTCATTTTTCCATTCTTTCATCATGATTAACATTAATAGATTTCAACGATTCCATTTCTATTGCAAAGGTACAAAACAATCACTTCCGAAAATGTAAAGCACAGCCGGAAGAAGTATTAAAAAGGGTAGGAATCGGAGTAAGAGATGCACAAAACGGCATTCTATTTTGAAAGCGTATGCGGAGATACCTTCATCTGCTGTTTAAAGATGCGGGAGAAATATTGAGGAGACTTGAATCCACACTCAAAGCAGACCTCTTTCACGGATAATTCCGTATTGCGAAGCAATTCGACAGCTTTGTTGATCCTTATCTGATTAAGATATTCCAAAGGAGCCATGTCTAAATACTTCGAAAACAGGTTCCTTAGATATCTTTCCCCGACACCAGCCTCTTCTGCGACAAGGCTGATGCTGATATCCTCCTTGTAATGGGAACGGATAAAGGATATCGCCCTTTTCATGGCATGATTGTTGCATACGGGCAGGAAATTCTCATCCATATAACGAGTAATCAAAATAAGGAGCTCGGTATAATACATGACAACCAAATGCTGGTAATATGGTTTTTTCTCACTCAACTCATCCAAGATCCGCTGAATAGCCCTCATGATACGGACATTATTGACTATTTTAATAAGCCGGTTCTTTTCCGAGAAGAGGTTGACAGAAGCTTGTCCCAACCCGATACTTGTCATCTGCATGCTGGAATCAATACTGGCAAAGATCTCTGGCAAGAATTCCAACTGCATCAAGGTAGCTCCTTTGGAGCCCGCCTCAAAGGTATGCTCCACATTGGAACAGATAATCATCATCTCCCCTTCGTGGAAATTGACGGTTTCCTTGCCCAAATGAATCATGCAAGTACCTTTCTTCACGTAATTCATTTCAATACGCACATGATGATGGGGCCCATAGGTTTCTCCTGGTATAAAAGAGATGAAGCGGAAGACATCAGCCAACCGCTGTCCTTGCAAGTTCCCAATGATATGGTCGAGAACCTCAGGTAAAGGTGATTCCACTTGTTTCGTTTCCATGAACTCCAGCTTTTGAAAAGGATTCGCACAAAGATAAGCAAAAGAATGGGAAAAACAAAATTATTTCAAAAGAAAAACTTGTAATGAAGAATAGAATGCAAATGATGGGATTCCACTTTGTCCTTCTTGGCATCATTTCCCATGGGACAGGAACACAACCATGAGAATCATCTATAATAAGGAAAGTGGATCAGAGATACAACCGTTTCCCCGATCCACTTGGAATAAACAATGCTTCTTATTAAACAGAAAAGCGCTCCTTAATATCCAGGATTCTGAACCATATTCGGATTGGTATCCATCTCGCCTTGTGGAATAGGCAAAAGATAGTTCCTCTCAGGAATAAATGTACGCTCTTCAAGTACAATATAAGAATTAGACCAGGTTACGTCACCTGTGGCAGTATTTACAGAACCTTCCCTGCATCCCAAAGCTTGTCCATTGAGCACTGTCTTCCCAAGATCCCAGCGTTTTATATCAAAGTAACGTAGACCTTCAAAAGCAAGCTCCATCCGACGTTCATACTTCACAAGAAGATCTGTTAACTCTGTCGCATCAGGCATACCAGCTCTTTCTCTTACTTTATTAATATACTCAAGGGCCCTATCTTTATCCTTTCCAGTTCTTAAAGCACATTCTGCAAATGTGATATACATTTCAGGCAAGCGGATAACGATTCCATTTGCGTCATAATTATTGGCATCATCTACTGACATAGGAAAAATGTATTTCTTGACCAGAAGTCCTCCTCTTGAAGCTGCAGCATTCACATGATAATCATCATTATTATTCCCGTTAATCACTTTATCCAAAGGATCATAAATTCTTCCATTGTACTTTTCGCCAGGACACAATACGATCGCTGTAAGTCGAGGATCCCTATTCTTAAACGGATGATCAGGATCATATCCAGAACCATCTTCGTAAATGAATTTACCGTTTGCCATTTGAGCACATTCTATAAAAGGCCATAGGGCATTCAATGCTGACCATCCCCCTTCTGTCGCAGGAAGATTGAGTTGAGGTATCATATTGGCATATTTATCTTTTACATAATCGACCTCAAGAATCGCCTCCTTATTCGATGTCTTTGCAGAAGGATAGAACAAACCTTCATAATTGGGATAAAGCTCATAGCATTTCATCGCGATAACAGAAGCTGCATCTTTCTGTGCTGCCTCATAATCTCCATTATACAATTCAAAGCGAGCCTTAAGAGCAAGAGCCGCCCCTTTAGTAATATGACCTCCTGATTCAAGATTATTTTCTTCGGGAAGAATGGATGCCACTTCCGTCAACTCCTTCATGACAAAGGAAATCACTTCTTCTTTAGGAGTCCTGGGAAGCGTAGATTCTTCAGCATTTTTCAACACCTCTGTTACCAAAGGAATATCGCCATAAAACATCACCTTATTATAGTAATCATAAGCTCTAAGGAAGCGAACTTCTGCCATATAGCGTTGCTTCTTAGCCTCATCCATCGTAACGTTCTGAATTTTCTCTAAAAAATTATTATACTTCCGAATACGATCATAAGTAAACCAACGTGTTGCATTGCCATCTACCCATGGGGCACTACCTCCTGTACCTGATGTTGGCAACAATTGGCCATTTCCTATAGGTTGATACAAATAATTAAATTGTTCATAGCCATTGTCAGATGCTGCATCGAGGAAAATAATATTGGTAATTGATTCCCATCCATGATAACAACCTGTCAAAGCTTCTTCTGCATCTTTCTCTGTTTTCCAAAAGGTTGCATCTGATAATTTATCTGCAGGCGTAACGTCCAAAAAACTCTCGCCACAAGATGTTGTAAGCAATAATATACTCACAAGTGAAATAATATTTCTCTTCATAATTTGCTCTTTTTAAAAGGTAATATCTAATCCAAATGTATAAATAGCGACTTGAGGATAAGAATATCCCGCATATCCATTCGAGACCTCAGGATCTACATCTTTAGGGAAACTCGTTAACGTCAATAAATTCTCTCCGCTAACATATATCCTTGCCCTTGAGATATTAATCTTCTGTAAGAAACTCTGAGGGATATTATATCCTATCTGCAAATTTTTTAGGCGCAAATAGCTTGCATTTAAAACAAGGAAAGAACTCATTACCCGATTTTGTGCTTGATTGATCAGAGTACGAGGATACTTACCTTCCTTAACGACTACGCCATTTTCAACAATCGTTCTGTTCAGATGCCGTTTACTTGCATTCGCCCCATCGATAAATCCCCACATCGTTTCACGGTCAAAAGTACGGTACACTTTGGCTGCTCCTTGAAAAGAAGCTGAGAAATCAAAGTTTTTATAATTAGCACCCAAATTAAATCCATAGGTAATTTCTGGAATTGTATTACCTAATACAACACGATCATCAGCATCAATTTTCCCATCACCATTCTGATCTTTAAACTTTAAGTCACCGGCTTTTACTAAACTTGACTGTACTGCACTATTGGCAACTTCTTCATTTGATTGAAATTTTCCAATACATTCATATCCATAGAAAGAATTCCAAGCAACGCCCTCCATTTGAATATAGTCGCCCTTAGACGGATTGGGATATTTTTCCACTTTGTTTTTATTATATGCGATATATCCGCTCAAATCATATGCAAAGTCCCCAATCTTATTGGCATGCCCTAAAGAAACCTCTATACCTTTATTTCGCATAGCACCCGCATTTGACACAGGAGCCGTTAATCCATAAAGATACGTAACAGGAACTGTGGTCAAGATATCATCCGTATATCTATTATAATAATCAACAGACATGTTGAAAAGACCTTTCTTCATGGAAAAGTCTATACCTAAGTTAAACTCTGTCGTTGTTTCCCACGTAATATTTTCATTATTAGCTGTTGTCTGGGCTGCGCCATCTGATATAGCATTATTAAAAGGATAATTCTGCCCCAAGCCAATAGTTGCTATATATTGATAATCCGTTGTTCTATGATTTCCTAATTTACCCCATGAAGAACGTACTTTAAGATTATCTATCCATTCATATTTCTTCATAAATTTTTCTTCTGAAACTCTCCATCCTGCAGAAAAAGAAGGGAAAGTGCCCCATCTATGCCCACGTGCAAATTTTGAAGAACCATCAACACGGAGATTGGCTTCAAATAAATAACGATTAGCATAATCATAATTAACACGACCAAAATAGGAACCTAAATTTGCATCAAGGGAAGTACCACTATTTGACCATCCATCAGTTGAACCCGCGTTCAGCTCTGTCAAGTCATTACTTGGAAAGTTCTTCCTATATGCACTTGTCGTATGGTATTTATATGCTTCACGGGAAACACCCAGAAGGCCCTTTATACTATGCATTCCAAAGGTCTTATTATAATTCAGGAGAGCTTGCAAACTTGTCGTCATGTTCTTTGCCCAATAATCTGATACACTATTGGGACCTTGGACCGTACCATTTGCATACGTAATCTCTACAATATGAGATTTGCCCTCGTCAATAGTATAATCGACTCCTGCGATTCCCTTTAAAGTAAGACCGTCTATTATGTTAACTTCGCCATAGACGCTTCCTAACACATGGGAATAGTGTGAGGTGTTCTTTCCACCCGATTCTATCCACGCTATGGGATTACCGTCAATATGGCGCCCCCAGCTACCATCAGAATAGCGGTTTACATATGTATTCGGAATACGATTTGCCTGCCGAAAGAATTGAGAAATATCATTCGAATTACTATAAGGATTGCTCGGCACATCTATAGTCCTATAAGATAGACTACTATTCATACCGACAGTAATACATTTTGCAACCTTACTATCAAGGTTAATTCGGATATTATATCTTTGATAATCGGTATTCTTCGTAAGACCTTTTTGGTCATAGTATCCCATAGACATCATATAATGGGTTTTATCGGATCCTCCCGTCACGTTCAGCGTATGATTATATGTAAAACCACTCCCTTTAAGAAGTGCATCTATCCAATCCGTATTTGGATACTTATCGGGGTCGCTACCATCACGATATTTTTTTATTTCTTCATCAGTATAAGCAGGTGAAGCCCCTTCATTTTTAAGGCCTTCGTTATATAGTTCTGCGTATTCCGCAGAAGACAAATGCTTCGGTAAATGGATCGCTTTTTGCCAACCAATATATCCATTATATGTTAATTTGGGCGCGCTGGAAGAGCCTTTCTTCGTTGTTACTAAGATCACTCCATTAGCAGCACGGGTTCCATAAATTGCTGCAGCCGCAGCATCCTTAAGCACGCTAACACTTTCAATATCATTTGGATTAATATCATCCATAGAAGCTTCAATACCATCAACTAAAATCATCGGATTTGCATTATTCATCGTCCCGACACCTCTAATACGTATAGAAGTGTTTTCTCGACCTGGAATACCTGTAGTCTGTGTAATAGAAACACCCGGCAATTTTCCTTCAAGCATAGAAGTCAGATTAGTTGCCGGTACTCCTGCCAACTTTTTGGAATCAACGCTACTAACAGCCCCCGTTAAGTTCACCTTCTTTTGCGTCCCGAATCCAACGACAACAAGTTCATCTAAGGTTTTATTGTCTTCCAAAAGTTTTATCTTCAAGGATTGACCAGTCCACCGAACCTCTTTAGTTTGATAGCCTACATAAGATATCTCTAATATTGAATTTAGAGAAGCCTTCATCGTAAAATTCCCATCTATATCGGAAACCGTCGCGATAGTTGTTCCTTTTACTTTAATTGTTGCGCCAATAATTGGCTGACCATCCTTATCGCTAATGTTTCCCACTATAGAATTTTGTATCTGTTGAGTGATTGCACTGTTTAAATGATTAATTCTCTTAGGATTTGCTTTCAGAATTAATCCAAAACCAATGAAGCAAGAAAAAAGTAAAAAACACCTAAATATTTTATTCATGGCAGATATTCATTGTATATTTGTAAATGATTGAAAACTAAAAAATGGAGCACATTGCAGGTGTGCTTTGAATTGTAGATTTTTGGGATTTCAAAGCCAGACGATCTAGCCCATTGCCTGGCTTCTTTTTTGCATAAGCTTCATTGTTGTTTAGATTAATATTTTATGTCATCTGTATGCAAATTTAAAGAAAAAAGAAAGGCGCCTTTGCTAAGGACGCCTTCTTAAATGTGTGGTAAACGGAAACAATCTCAATTAAAATTGTACAAAAAGGAATGAAAGTTAACTTTCCGAAAAACTTATTCCGAATCGGTTAATTTTAAGGAATGACATGTTCATTTCAAATGGAGTCGATCCCTTTAATTTTTTAATACTACTGTCCCTTGGACAGTATCTCCTTCCCTCAAAGGGCGGTATCCTAATTCTGAATGAGACGTTAGATAAGCACCACTGCCTGCATTGTTATAATCAGCTACAAGGAAAGATACCTTACCGTTATCTACCCATGCACGATAGCTTTGTGTGCCATCTGACACGACCTCGACTGAAGGAAGTCCCTCGCCAGAGAGTGAGGCTGTATAAATGTTCTCTTTCGTAGAACGAAAGATATTACTTCCTTGGGCAGTTTGGTCGGTTGACCAACTATTAGACGGAAGATTCGATGGTCCAGCCAGCCCTGTTATGGGCAATCCTTCTGTAAAAGCAGTGACCGTACCATGCAAAGATGCAATATCTCCTTCTGGATAATAGTTCCAATACCCTTTTCGGTCCCAACTGAGTTGTTGATAATCTGATGGAAGTGTAAAAGCTAATCCTGTCTGACGGGGATTTATATCCTTTTTCAGCTTGAACTTATATTTTATCTCCATATTCCCTTCACCGTGTATAATATAAGTATAGGTTCCTTCTGCCTCCATATAGCTGCCTTTTACCACAATAATCACCCGATCAGCAAGGCGTTGGCAAAGCACGGAGGATGCCGTCCAATTTGAACAAACAGGATTATAGGGCGCGAAGGTCTGACCCTTTCCTGTCATCTGGATTCCATCTCCGTCTCCATTCAAGGGCAGGACCATTAATATAGGGCCGCCTTCCAATTGCCTTTGTTTGTTGACAAAGGTCGAAATCATGCCTGTTCTCTTGTCTATATCATAGAAATGATTTCCACATCTAACCTGATACCGGGCTTCGCTCTCAGTCAGGTCCCACTTTTCCTTTTTTGTCTTTTTAGCAGGCTCTATGAATTGCGTGGTTGGCAAGACCTGGAAAGAGTAATGATCAATCTCATAGCCACGGGTACCCCTAATGGACAACGCTAACTGAGGATTCTTCCTTGCCCTTGCTGGAAGATGAATCTCGACATCACCTTCTGATCTCGGTGCCATGTCCACAGAAATAGTATCAGAATCATTACCCGAAGTCCATTGCAGTTTACATTCTGAAAGATTACTGAATAAATGGAGATTCTCAATATGCAAACGTATGGTCCCATCTTCGGTCTCATTGCTAAGCAACGTTACTTTTACTGGGCTATAAGATTTCTTCATCCCCCAATATTCCGGTTTCTTTCTTCTCCATCCGTCAATAGTACCCCATGTCCCATAGCCGACAGTCCTTCCATCAGGGAGGAAAAACGTGTCATCGATGCCAACCCAAATAGCACCTCCCAATACACCTTGGCTATGATACATATTGTTCCACATCTTGTCAAGCATTTCCCCCCACATGCTTCTAACACCAGGGTCTGCTGCTAATTCCAAGCGATTGTAAGCATTCAGATGGCAATATTCATCAAAGACCACCGGTCGTTTATAATTACGATATTGGTCCGGTCCTTTGGGACCTGGATAATGATGATTCGCAATCTCAAGCATACCACCATCCGCATCCGGTCCCCATTGACTGAAATTTCGCGGACGGGTCGGATCCATCTTTTCCACGATTTCAGCAGCATCCTTGAAGTATTCCTTATACTTCATGGACTCATTTCCTATTGACCACATCAGGACAGAAGGATGAGAACGGTCCCGGTTCACCATTTCTATATGCTGTTTTTGTAAAACCGGAACTCTCGCACTTTCTGGCACCTCGGTTTGATGTGCCCAACAGAACGGAGCTTCTTCCTCAACGAACATACCTAAAGAATCACAAGCATCCAAGAACGCCTCATCTGGTGGGTAATGAGAAGTTCTAATATAATTGACATTTCCTTTTCGGAAAATATCGACATCCCGACGCCATACATCACCAGTCAGCGAACGACCTCGCAAAGGCATGACCTCATGACGACATACTCCCCGCAATTTGATAACCTGACCATTGACAAGAACCTGATTACCCTTCACTTCTATTTGGCGGAAGCCTATTTTCCGCATCACGGAAGAAACCGTTCCATGGGCATCTTTTAACTCGCAAGTAAGGGTATAAAGGTAGGGATGTTCTGGATCCCAATGATGAGGCGTAACAACAGGTACGTCCATTACGATATCATGGATACTATTCTTAGCCATATCTGGAAGAAGATAATCAGATTCGCGTAGGGGGATCTGGTTACCATGGGCATCTTTTAATATCAGATGTGCCATAAGGCCTGTTGCCTTCATAGATGCTTCATTGGCTATTTGAATCTCCGCTTTCAGCACAGCATTCTTATAATCAGAATCAAAAGTGGTAGAAACATGGAACATACTGATATTCTGCGGTGGCAAAGAAAAAATAAAGATACTTCGTGTGATTCCACCCAAAGGATGAACAGCATAAAAGGAAGCATTCGATGTCTTATCTGCCAATGACTCAGATTTAACAGCTACACCAATATTGTTTTCAGCGCCTACTCTAACAGCATCCGTGATGTCGATCTCAAAAGGCGTGAAGCCACCCAGATGTCCACCTACCTTTTTCCCATTGATATAAACCACGCATTCGCTGTATATTCCATTACAACGCAACTTGATCTTCTTTTGAGCCCAATCATTACTCACGAAAAACGAACGGACATAACCAGCAGTAGCATTTTGTGGAACTGAGAATCCTTGCATGACCCATTCCCCTGGTACCTGTATTTCCTTGAAGCCCTTGAAATCCATTCCATTGAATTGGGCACTAACAGATGTGGAGAACTGCCATTCTCCATCCAAACTTATCCTTCTCTCTTGATCCACAGCCGGTATCGGAGACAAACGTGGCACATCAAAGAGAACTGCCCTCACCTGCAAGCACAGGAAAGGAAGCCATAACAACATGAGAATCTTCTTCATTCTATATTATTTATACTCCAGAGCCCAAGACCTCAACATCTTAATCGCTTTGCACAAAACGCCAGCAGAACCTTTAAAGGCTGCAGATCCCTGGGGTTTGCAACCCGGTCCAAACCATTCGTAAAAGTCCCCATTGACAATCACACGGTCCAGCATCGGGCGCATTTCTTGATACGCCTCAGCGACAAACCCATTTCGGATCAGCTGCTGTATCATCCTACCACCGAACCATGTCCAATCACCACCATTCTGATAATTAAACGGGGCTTTCATTCCACCAGGGAAAAAGTTCCGGGGATAGGTTAGATAGACAGTCAGTCCAATAGAAGGCATACCTGATGCCTTGGCATTATTCAACATGGTCTGGTTAGCCTGCTTAATTTCATCCTTCGTCAGCAGTCCAGCCTCAATGGCAATTGCCGTTCCGCCATGGTAATAGATCTTATTTTCATCAAAGTCCACTTCTTTCGGCTTTCCTTCTGGATATAAATGAGGGATAAACTTCTGATGGGCTGTGTCCCAAAGATAACGACGGATATTCGTGGCAAACTGGTCATGGAGCTGTTTCCACATTGCCTTATCCTTTTCTACAGGTGCCAGGGACTCCAAGTCCTGGAAGGCGATCACTGCCATGGCATTATCATAGACATCTATCGTTACCGTTGACCCTGGACCTATGTCCACACAATTGACGCTATCATTTTCCACGTCGCCCCAATCTGCTGTCAACGCACCAGTCAGAAGTCCATATTGCTTGTTGAATTTATATTTGAGCAAATAGTTGACTGCATCTTTCAGATGCTGATAGACAGTTTGCCCTGCGACCTTTTCCAAAAGGAAGCCTTTGTCTCCGGTCCTGTCAACATATTTCTTCACTGCCTGGATCAGGGATGTCTCCTGGTCTGTTTCCACCGTATTCTTAAAGCCCACGTGATCAGGAGCATTTTTCGAGTAATAACGATCGGGATCATCCCAATTGAAGTCCTTTTTCAACACATAGCCATCCACAATCTCCCCATTCTTTTGCTGCAACAGGAAAAATACTTTCAGGGCTTCCTTCACATTGTCGGTAGGTACGACATCCATTGCCGTTTCAACGAACGTATTGAAATCACGTATCCATACTTGGGAGTATCCGCTGCCTGCATTGTAACCCTTCGACAACAGGCGATGGCCCATACTGTCAACGACAGTCAATGTCTTGTCTTCCAAAATAGATGCAGCAAGTTCCTGCTGGCTATCATTCCATCTCGATAATTGTTGCTGCCCCATGCAAAAAACTGAGGACAACATCCCCATGCATAACACAATAAAACGTTTCTTATTCATAGCACAATATTTTCATGATGGTGCAAAGATATATAAAAATAAAGACCTATCCATCTTTCGCAAGACAAATAAGAATGCCAAAACGGAGGTATCATCTCAAAAAATGATCGTAGACGGAACTAATGACCAACATCCAAGCCTTAGATCTTCATAAAAATCTGATATTTAAATAAAAAACGAAGTATGATTAGAATGATCACAGCATTGCCAAATGTGAGCCACACCTCATAATACTTGCCGAGATAGGGAGCCAGTCCATAACAGACAGATTCAACCACGCTCCTGAAATTTAAGAATTCCCCCATGATATAGGCAGCAATGGAATTCATGCCATATATTTTCAGCCATTCCAATCCTTTCAAATGTTTCTTGTAGTCTATCCAATAATAAGAGCAGCCCATGAGAATATAGCAAATTCCTCCAGAAAATAGAGCCATCGTGCAAGTCCATATCCGTTTAATGATGGGCATCTGGAATTGCCATATCAGTGCCACCCCAATCAAGGCTACCCCAGTCATCCAAAGTGTTATATGGCAGGCCTGTCCTCTCCGCTCCTTCAAGATCCTTCCCGCAAAAGCCCCAAGCATCGTCGTCACCGTAAAGGTAAGGCTGCTCAACAGCCACGAGTAGGATGGATCGCCACGGAACCTCCCAAAAACAGCTGCATCTAACCGGCAAGCGAAATTTCCCTCCATCGTGTAGTCCCCTGCAATAGTCATGGGGAGCCAATACAAGAACAATAGTACAGCTGTTGCGATAACCTGCCCACGGATTTTCAATTCCGTCATGATGATAGCCGAGAAAAAGTAGCCGATGCCAATGGCTTGCAAAGTATTGACATAGATATAGATATGCTTAGGATCCAGTCCGAGCAGGTTGCCCTGTACGACCATTCCAAGAATAAACAAGATCACCGTTCTCTTGAGAACCTTATGATACAAAGCCTTCTTGTCTTGTCCGAACTTAGACAAAGAGAAAGGCATTGCCGCGCCCGCCATGAACAGGAAAAGTGGCATGATTATATCCCACATTCGAAATCCTTCCCATACCTCATGGTCAAACTGATATGCAATAGCATGGAACCAATCAGCTTGGACCAATCCATTCAACTGATAGATAATGGGTTGCAGGAAAACTAACAAGAAGAGATCTAAACCACGCAGGATATCCAATGAGGCTAACCGCTCGCGAGACTTTACTTGTAATTGCTTCATAATGCAAAATAGAATTTAAAGTGAGGGAGGCCTGAAATACGACCTCCCCTCATGATTATTGATAGTCGGGGTTTTGTTCAAGGGCGCCATGTGCCTTGTCTATCTCACTTTGTGGAATAGGCCAAAGATAGAATCTCTCCTCGAACCGAGGCTGATAATCCGTAAACTTGGGATCTTTAATTTTGACAATATCCCCTAAAGTATGCCAACGCTTCATTTCAAAATAGTGTAATCCCTCAAATGCTGTTTCCACACGCCATTCATGCCGTATCTTCTCGCGCATCTGGGCTTGTGACAAGCCTGTGGGCAAAACGTTCTGTCCTGCCCTTTGCCGAATCTGGTTTACTGCATCATATACTTTCGCTGTAGGTCCATTCACTTCATTTTCAGCTTCTGCGATCATCAATAGCACATATCCATAGCGCATCAATATCATATCCTGAGGGCTCACTTCCCCATCCAACAAGTCGCCTGCAGCTAGTGTCTGGTCGCGCTGCAGGTATTTATAGCAGCCAAAACCTGTAAAGTCGGTTTCACCCGCAATATACCTGAGCTCCGGGAACGGATGCATAGAATGGAAGATAGATGCCGAGAGCCGAGCATCTCTGTTCACGAACAATTTGGCACGTTCTCTTTCTGCAGCTTCCACGTCATCACTATTCAGGATTTCCTCATTGATTTGCTTAGCTTCTTCAGAAGACAGCCAAGAGCCTTCCCCCTTCATTTCGAATTCATCGACAAGATTCCTCAATGGACAATACATCAGCCAGTTGGTCATATACATATCAAGTCCTGAGCAACTATTGGGTGCCAGATTCTTAACAGAAAACATAATTTCCGGGCTCTCCTCCTGTTTCTTGTCTTCGAACAAGTCACTGTACGTAGGTTGCAACGCATATCCCGAGATAGATTCCAGAAGAGAAACGATTTGTTTCATTTCTTCTTGATTTGCCACACCTATCGTGTAAGCATGCTGGAGCATGACCTTTGCCTTAAAGGCTTTCGCCGCACTCTTTGTGATATGGCCACCTCCTTCTGCATAAGTAACATCAGGAAGGTCATTGATCGCCTCATCGAAATCTGCTAATATATTTTCATAGACCTTTTCCGCGGGTTCTTTTGCAGGATACTGCTCGTCAAGAGAAAGCATCTTACTTACGATTGGCACGTCACCATAGCAGAGATAAAGGAACATATGGTGGAATGCCCGAAAGAACTTTCCCTCGCCGAGCATCCGTTTTTTAACATCTGCTGAGAGGCTCTGGTTTGCCTCTACATGTTCAAGGAAGATATTGATACGCGCCAAGGAAGAATATGCGCTCGTGAAAATATTCCTAACGTATCCCCCAAGATCAGCCTCCACGTTTCCTCGGCAAATATCTCCAGTTGCTCCTTCGTTATGCCCGGCATACATATTGTCCGTCAAAGCATCCCAAAGACCGTATTGAGCATTAAAATAGTTATTGCTTCTTAGGTCCCCATAGATACCTGCCAATGCCATATTAAAATCGTTTTCTGTTTTCCAAAACGTCTCATCTGAGGGTTGGGTCGTAGGATTCAAGTCCATAAAGTCAGAGCAAGAAGTAATAAATAAGGTACATGCTCCGAGAAATAAAATACTAATTATCTTTTTCATTTTGCCAGATTCTAAAATTCCACATTGATACCAAAGGAGAAAATCTTATTTTGCGGATAAGCCAAGAAAGACCCGTCAAGTGTATTTTCTGGATCCAATCCATCATAGGATGTAAAGGTAAGAAGGTTATCTCCGCTAAAATAGAGTCTGACCCTCTCCATAGCTAATTTCTTGGTCCATACATGCGGGAGCGTATACCCCACGCTGAGATTCTTCAAGCGCAAATAGGAGGCACTCCGAAGATAATAGGAGCTCGCCCTTGTATTTTTTGTTCCTCCCATATCTGCATAGTAGAGGCGAGGATTGGAAGCCCCATGCGGATTTTCCTCCGTCCACATTTTCTTGACATAGTCTTCCGTAATCATTGAGCCCTGTGCAAAGGGTGCCACGCCAGCATTGGCTCCGACATAGATTTTCTTTCCCGCTACACCTTGGAACATGATGGAGATATCAAATCCCTTCCACGAAGCCCCACCATTAAACGAGTATTCGAAACTTGGGAACCGCCCACTCTTGACCACACGGTCGTCGCTGTTGACGACACCGTCTCCATTCGCATCGCGGTATTTCAGGTCACCTGGCTTTGTATTATCATTAAACTGCGCTGGAGAATTGTCAATCTCATTCTGATCAGCAAATATGCCAATACAGTCGAGCATATAGAAAGAATTATAAGGTATGCCTTCCCGTAGGATCGAGTGATGATAGATTTCTTCAGCTCCGAACTTAGACAGTTTGTTTCTAGATCGATCGAAATATACGCCCAGATTATAGGACAGTCCTGCGAGAGAGCCTGAGCGAATCCTGTCATTCCAGGACAAAGACAATTCCACCCCATGGTTTTCCATTTCTCCGTTATTTACAGTCGGTGGGTTGAGACCTATGAAACTGGAAACCTGCGCGCCTCTCAAGATATCCGTTGTTTTCTTAAAATACCAATCAAACACTACGGAGAGCCTGTCCCACAGAGTCATGTCAACTCCGATGTCTGTCATTGTTGTCGTTTCCCACTTCATATCACGGTTAACATACGATGTTTGTGCTACGCCTTGTGTGAGCGTTGAATTATCAAAGGAATAGCTATCTACCAAGTTGACAACAGCCTGATAGGGATACAACCCGATATTTTGGTTTCCAAGTTGTCCCCATGATGCCCTTATTTTCAAGTTGGAGAGCCAGTCTAAGTTCAAGTTCTTCATGTATTGTTCTTCAGAGATCCTGTATCCGGCAGAAAATGAGGGGAACCATCCCCATCTGTTCTCGCTTGCAATGCGTGAGGTACCATCATGCCTTGCATTCGCCTCAAAGAGATAGATGCCTTTATAATCATAGTTCATTCTGAAGAACTGAGACATGATCGCCCATTGCTGCTTAGAGCCTGAGTTCTCCATTTTTTCTTCGGAGCCCGCATCCAATTCATGCAGTTTGAAAGAATAGTCGCGCCTTTTTGCCCAAATGTAGTTCCTTGTGCTCTTTTCCTGGCTATAACCCGCCATGAGTGTGAGATTATGATCATTGCCTTTGAAAGGAATCTTATAAGTCAGGTAACTATAAAGGTTGGTATAGATCGTTTGGTCATCATCTACTTGCAATCCAGGAATGAATCCTCCTCCAAGGTCCATATATCTCACGAATTCCCCAGAGCGATAATTATACAAGGGAACTTTTGTCCCTGACCAGTCCTTGAGCTTACTGTCAGAGAGCCTTCCTGCAAACTTTGTATACCAAGTTAATCCCTTGAAAGGAGTGATCTCGAATGACAGTTGTCCATTGATATCATAAGTATTATACCGGGCTGTGATATCAAATGCATTCATGGCGGGCATGTTTTTATTACTTTGCTCGATATTTGGATAGGCGGCAAATGCATATTTTGTCCCGCCCCCTTCAGCATTGTAAACCCATGGCTCGAAGGTAGGTGATTGTGATAGGACACAGAGGAAAGCATCATAGGCTCCATTCCTGGGGGATTTACGAATGCCATAATTGCCACTCACATACGTCCCTATCTTCAGCCATTTAGTCAGCTGGGAGTTTAAATCCACCGAAAAGTTATATTTCTGGTAATGGAATCCCCGCATTGTACCAGGCTCATCTGCTATATTAAGAGCTACGTTATAAGAGGTATTCTCCACTGTCCCACTTAAAGAGAGATTATGATTCTGTACGAAAGCGGTTCGGAACATATAATTGATCCAATCAAAATTTGGATAGCCATTAGCCCCTCCATTACTCCTGTATTTTTCTATTTCCGCCTCATCGTATGCACCAGCCAACAGGGAATTCTTGCGTGCCAGGTTATAATAGGTCATGTAATCAGCAGAATTACTAATTAGCTTCATCATCTTCGTTGGGTTGTAGAGCGAGAATCCACCCGTATATATAGCTGAGAATTTCTTGCCCGTATGAGAAAGGGAGCCCTTCTTGGTTGTGACCAGCACGACTCCATTCGCTGCCCTTGATCCATAAATAGAGGCTGAAGCAGCATCTTTGAGCACAGAAACACTTTCAATAATACTTGGGTCGAGGTTCGTAATCGAGCCTGGTACTCCATTGATTAATATCAATGGGTCGGAGCCAGCCCCAGAATAGGTTCCTTGTCCACGAATCCTGAACGATGTGCCTTCTGCTCCCGGCTGCCCAGATCCTTGGACGACACGTAGTCCTGGGACTTGTCCCTGCAGCATATCCGCGGGGTTGATGACTGGTCGCTTCACCATCTCATCACCACTGACCGTACCAACTGCTCCTGTAAGATTCACTTTCTTTTGGGTTCCGTAACCCACGACAATCAGTTCATCAAGGTTATGGGCATCCTGTAGCATCGTAATATTATAATCAGACCTATCACCTACTTTGATAGTATAGCTGCTATACCCCACATAACTAATTTCAAGTTCTGAGCCTTGAGGGGTGTTCAGGCCATAATTCCCATCAATGTCCGTAACAGTGGCGATATTCGTTCCCTTTACTTTAACAGTTGCTCCAATCAGTGGCTCGCCATTGCTATCAGTAATCGTTCCACTAATCCTCTTCTTATTCTCGTTTGATGAAGAAGTTCGTTTACCTTTAGAACCTGGCTCAACCGTGATTAATACCTGGCGATTATTGATGCGATAGGAAAGATGGGCTTGGCTACAGACATCTGCCAACAGTTCTTCTATCGACTTGCCTTTTGTCTTAATAGATACTTTCCGACCCAATAGATTCTTCACTTGCTGGTCATAGATAAAGACATACCTGCTGTGGCGTTCAATATAGTCAAAGACCTGTTTTACCGTTTTGTTTTCTGCAGCCAAGGAAACGACGCCACTCGTCTCGGTCAAAGAAATGCTGGATGCATGTGCGGAAAAGGCAGGTATTGTGATTAGCCCCAAAAGGCAGAGAGTACTCACACAAATACCGGCTTTTTCCATTAATGTTGCTCGATTCATAAGATTAATAAATGTTTAGTTATATAGAAGTACTATTTGTCTCACTCCGAAAAGGTATGGGCACAATATTCCCTTACCCAGGGGAAATCCTCACTTCCATTCATAGAATGATCACCTAACGGGCACGGACAAGATACAGGGTACCACCCCGCTTCACTGTCTTTACCCCTGCCATGATATCAATAGCATTAAGAACATTAGACAAAGAATCTTGAAGGACTAATTTTCCATAAAGAGGTTTTGTTGGAATCTGCTCGCATACAATCCTTACACCATAATAATGGCTTAATTTCCGGGCAATCGCTTGGATATCGTCTCCATGAAGGTTCATGATACCGTTCATCCAACATGTATAGTCATCGGTATTGACCTGTTTCTTGGATGTAAATGCGCCATTTTGAATTTCCACCTTGTCGGATGGCTGCATTCTTACAACGTCCTTATTTGCCGTGGTCAATTCTACACTCCCTTCAACCAATACGACATTGGACATTGAGGCATCATAATCGGAAACATTAAATCGGGTACCTAAGACCTTCACCTTAAAATGTTCAGTTTTCACGATAAAAGGTCGCTTTGCATCATGTGCCACCTCAAGATAAGCCTCACCTTTCACATAGATTTCACGTGAAGCAGCAGGAAATGATTCCGGATAAGTAACTGTCGTCCGGGAATTAGCAACCACCTTCGTACCATCAGCAAGCATAATGGTCATCCGCTCCCCTTGTGGGACCTTCACACGTTGTTCTCTCACGGGCACTTGTCTCTCCTCCTTTTGGGCGATGCCTTCACGTTCATCTTGAGGATAGGCAAGATACCCGACGCCCACCCCAACAACTAACAAGAAGCCGATCGCCACTGCAGCAACGGAGAAAACACGGTGGTGCCTCCGACGACGTTCGTGCTCATGAATCTTCTGATATGTCTTTTGCTTGATCACTTGAGTATCCATGTGTTTGGGATTAAAGTTATCCATGAAGGCCTTTAGTTTCTGATCCTCCATCGAATCACCATATTTATAATCTTTAAATTCTTTGTCCATATTATCAACTTCTATTTACAATGACGCGCTTCCAAAAGAAACATATAGGTAGTTGGGATTATTTTTATTTTGGATTTAGCTTTTTCTTTAGAACACTCATGGCAAAGCCGACATGATAGTTGACCGTAGCCAAGGATATATCAAGCATCTTGGCAATCTGCGCATAAGGCAACTGTTCCATTTTAGCCAAGAAGAAGACATGCTTACACTTCGGAGGAAGATTGTTTACGGCTGTCGTCAACGCACTAACTTCCTCGGAGGAAATCAAGCCCTCCGCCGGTGTTGCTTCTGTTGCCGGAAAATTGAACTGGGACATCTCATCAACAGACACATCCAAATGGCGTTTCTTCTCCTTTCGTAAATAAGAAATCGATTTCCTATACACCAAGGTGTTCAACCAAGCCTTGATGTTCTCTATTTCCAACAACTTCTTTCTTGTATTCCAAACTTCCAAGAAGACATCACTCACGACCTCCTCTGCCATCTCCTTATTTGAAAGAATACCATAAGCGTGGAAATAGAGCCCCTCCATATACTGATTCATAAAATCATTAAGAGCAAGTTCATTACCCTCAGCAATTAGTAATAGTGTGAATTCCAGATCTTCCATTAAAGAGTTATTATGATCAGACAACCAGGAAATACATATCCACTCTCACTGGACTGTTTCCCCTTTCTGGTTCTATAGACGCAAAATTATAAAAAATATAGAGGTAGATTGACGAAATAAACATAAAAAAAATAAAGCCCCCCAAAATTGGTTCAGCATCCATTATTGGTCCAGCATCCATAGCCCTCATGTAGTTCTAATCTACCTCAGTCATTGAAAGTTTTGTAAGAAGAGAGATTATAAATACTGTTAATCATTCGTTTCTCTCAATAAATTTTAAGAACTTTGCAACGATGTTTAAACATTGTGGGAAATCCAATTACAACGATCATAATCCATTCTTATTGGGTGATGACTAAAACCTTTATATCAAATGAAACGATTAAGAATAGCTATTGTATCGTGCTTGCTTTTGATGACAGGCAGCCTATTTGCTGCGCAACAGGCGAGACACACGTTTTCCATCCAAAATGGTAATTTCCTCTATGACGGGAAACCTATCCAAATTCATTCCGGAGAGATGCACTATGAGCGGGTTCCTGCACCTTATTGGCGTCACCGGCTGAAGATGATGAAAGCAATGGGGCTCAATGCCGTTGCTACCTATGTATTCTGGAATTACCACGAAGTAGCACCGGGGAAATGGGACTGGAAGACAGGGAACCGTAATATCCGGGAATTTTTAAAGGCTTGCCAGGAAGAAGGCATGTTGGTCATTCTGCGGCCAGGGCCTTATGGATGTGGTGAATGGGAATTCGGAGGATATCCATGGTGGTTACAAAAGACCAAAGGTCTTGTGATCCGCACGGATAACCAGCAATTCTTGGATTCTTGCCGTGCCTACATCAACCAATTAGCAGGACAAGTCCGCGACCTTCAAATCACAAATGGCGGTCCGATTGTCATGGTACAGGTTGAAAATGAGTTTGGATCTTATGTTGCGCAAAGGAAAGACATCCCCTTGGAAGTGCATAGAAGCTATAATGCCAAGATCCGCCAGATGCTCTTAGATGCCGGCTTTAATATTAATACGTTCACCTCTGACGGCAGTTGGCTGTTTAAGGGTGGTTCCATTGAGGGCGCATTGCCTACAGCCAATGGCGAAGATAATATTGAGAACTTGAAGAAAGTTGTCAATGAATATCATCATGGTGTTGGACCATACATGGTGGCAGAATTCTATCCGGGATGGCTGGATCATTGGAATGA
This sequence comes from uncultured Prevotella sp., assembly GCA_905210845.1. Lineage (GTDB taxonomy): Bacteria > Bacteroidota > Bacteroidia > Bacteroidales > Bacteroidaceae > Prevotella. Next base: position 18,192 of record CAJLYG010000006.1, on the reverse strand, counting down.
GCCTTTCCAGAAAGTGAGCACCCAAGCCGTCGTCAAGCAGGCGAAGAAGTATTTAGAGGCAGGTATCAATTTCAATATCTATATGGTGCATGGAGGCACTAACTTTGGGTTCACTTCTGGAGCCAATTATGGCAACGCCAAGGATATCCAGCCAGACATCACCAGCTATGACTATGATGCTCCTATCAGTGAAGCAGGCTGGAATACCCCAAAATACGATTCTCTCCGTGCGCTCATGATGAAGTATGTGAAGTACAAGGTTCCAGCTGTACCAGCTCGTATTCCCGTCATTGCGCTCCCACATATCACGCTGGACAAGACCGTAGACCTCTTCCAAGTCATCAACAAGATGCAGCCTGTGGAGAATGATAAGCCTATGACATTCGAAGACCTGAACCAAGGGTTCGGATATGTATTATACCGTCGTCACTTCAATCAGCCTATCAATGGAATGATGAGGGTTCCAGGTATCGCCGACTATGGTATTGTTTATGTAAACGGCAAGAAAGTAGGAGAGTTGAACCGCCTTACCGGAAAAGACAGCATTGAAGTCAATATTCCTTTTAATAGCACTTTAGACATCCTGGTTGAAAACTGTGGTCGCATCAACTATGGGGCACGGATCACGGAAAACCTAAAGGGGATCATACAACCGATCACGATTGAGGGCAATGAGATCACCGGAAACTGGCAGATGTATCAACTGCCAATGGATAAAATGCCAGACACGAAGACGCTCCCTGCTGGATATGAGGCTGGCAAGCCCGTCCTTTACAGTGGAACCTTCACCGTGAATCAAGTCGGGGACACCTTCCTTGACATGGAGAAATGGGGAAAGGGCATTGTCTTTGTCAATGGAATCAACTTGGGGAGATATTGGAAAGTAGGTCCACAACAGACGCTCTATCTCCCAGGATGCTTCCTGAAAAAGGGAAAGAACGAGATCGTTATCTTTGAACAACAGAATGACACGAAGAAAAACGAAGTGGCTGGAGTCACGCAACCTGTGCTTGACAAATTAGTTAAAGAGCAATGAGACATATTTTATCTTTCATTTGTTTTCTGCTGATACCTTTCATTCAGGTATCGGCAGCTGTGACAGAGGACCCTGTTACTGTAAAGGAAATCCATCAGTTGAATCCTACGACCGTGGAAGTCTTATACAGCAATGGGAATTATTTGTTCATTGATTTCTACGGAGAGAATATCTTCAGGGTCTTTCAGGACAACGCGGGTGGCATTATCCGCGATCCGGAAGCCAAACCAGCAGCCAAGATCCTCGTCGATAACCCGAGAAAGGACATCGGCAAACTGACCGTGGCTTCTCATGACGGTGAAGTATCTGTTTCCTCCCAGAAAGTAAAAATAGACGTCGACAGGCAAACGACGTTGATGAAAGTTACGGACCTGTCCACCGGGAAAGTTGTCATGGAAGAGAAAGCTCCTGTCGATTTCAAGAAGAACAAATACACAGTCTATCTTGTAGAGAAGCCCGATGAATACTTTTACGGAGGTGGTGTCCAGAATGGGCGGTTCTCTCATCGTGGCAAGAAGATAGACATTGTCAATACCAATAGTTGGACAGACGGAGGAGTGGCATCCCCTACTCCTTTTTATTGGTCAACTGGTGGCTATGGGATCATGTGCTACACCTTTGCTCCTGGCGAATATGATTTCGGGGCAGGGACGAAGAACACTGTTACCCTGACCCATGAAAGTAACTATTTAGATATGTTTGTCATGGTGGACAGCACACCTGTTGCCTTGCTCGATGATTATTATCAGTTGACAGGCCGTCCTGTCCTGCTGCCTAAGTTTGCCTTCTATGAAGGTCATCTGAATGCGTACAACCGCGACTATTGGAAAGAAACTACCAAAGACAAAGGAATTCTTTTCGAGGATGGCAAGTATTACAATGAGAGCCAGAAAGACAATGGCGGTATCAAGGAAAGTCTGAACGGAGAAAAAAACAACTACCAATTTTCTGCCAGGGCTGTCGTTGACAGGTACAAGGCACACGACATGCCTTTAGGCTGGGTATTGCCCAATGATGGATATGGGGCAGGATATGGTCAGACGGAAACCTTGGATGGAAACATCGCCAACCTGAAGAGTTTCGGTGACTATGCCCGCAAGAACGGAGTTGAGATTGGTCTGTGGACACAGTCAAACCTTCATCCCAAAGAAGGAATACGGGCTTTGCTGCAACGGGATATTGTCAAGGAAGTACGCGATGCTGGCGTCCGTGTTCTGAAAACAGATGTGGCATGGGTCGGCGATGGTTATTCCTTCGGGTTAAACGGGATCTCGGACGTTGCTCATATCATGCCTTACTATGGCCATAATGCCCGTCCTTTTATTATTACATTGGACGGCTGGGCAGGCACCCAGCGATACGCGGGAGTCTGGACAGGCGATCAGACCGGTGGAAAATGGGAATACATCCGCTTCCACATCCCCACTTACATTGGTTCCGGATTGTCCGGGATGGGAAATATCACCTCTGACATGGATGGCATCTTTGGAGGAAAGAATCCTATTGTCAACACCAGGGACTTTGAATGGAAGACCTTTACTCCCATGCAATTGAACATGGATGGATGGGGATTCAATCCAAAATATCCACATATCATGGGCGAGCCTTATGCCTCTATCACCAGGAATTACCTGAAACTGAAATCCATGCTCCTGCCCTACTCTTATTCCGCAGCTTATGAAGCCGTGAATGGAAAGCCCTTGATGCGTGCCATGTTCCTTGATTATCCATCAGACTACACTCATGACAGTGGCACACAATATCAATATATGTACGGTCCATATTTTCTCATTGCGCCTATCTATCAGAATACAGAAGCCGATGCAGAAGGAAACGATCTGCGGAATGGGATCTTCTTGCCAGAAGGAAGGTGGATTGATTATCTTTCAGGGCAGATTTACGAAGGAAATCAAATGATCAATAACTTTGACGCGCCACTGTGGAAGCTGCCTATCTTCGTCAAGCAAGGTGCCATCATCCCGATGGTTAACGCGAATAACAATCCTTCACAGATCAATAAGGGCAATCGTATCTATGAATGCTACCCGGCTGGGCATACCTCATTTGTCGAATATGATGACGACGGTGAGACAGAGGCTTATCTGAACGGGGCTTTCTCCAAGACTACAATCGAGTCGGAACTGGACAAAAACATGGCTACCGTAACCGTTCATCCTACAGAAGGCTCATTCGACGGGATGACAAAAGAGAAGAGCACGACCTTCATCATCAACATGACCCAGAAGCCTAAGGGTATCAAGGCAATGATTGGCAAGAAAGCGGTCGCACTAAAAGAAGCAAAGAGCCGGAAAGAAGTAGAGAGTGGTAACAATCTCTATTACTATGATGAGAAACCGGAGTTGAACCGCTTCTCTACACCGGGGAGCAATGCCGCACAAGAAAGTGTCACCAAGAACCCGCAGTTGGTAGTGAAGGTAGAACCCTCTGATATCACAGCCCTTCCGGTTAAGCTACAGGTTAAAGGATATACATATCAGTATGAGGACAATAGCAAGACGCATACTGGTGCCCTCACGACTCCTGCCCATGCGATGGTAAAAGCGGAGGATATCAGTGCTTATTCGCTGACTCCATCTTGGGACAAGGTAGAGAATGCCGACTATTATGAGATTCTGTATCAGGGCATGACCTATTCTACCATCCGCCAAAACCGGCTGCAATTCAATGACCTCACTCCTGCCACGGAATATAACTTCAAAGTTCGTGCCGTCAACAAAGATGGTGTTTCCGACTGGACGGCATTCTCTGCGAAGACAAAGTCGAATCCTTTAGAGTTTGCAATCCATGGCATTACGGGTAAGACAAGTACGCCAAGTGCGGAAGATCACGATACATACCGTCTGTTCGACTTCTCTGACAAGGGAGATATCTGGTTCGCTAACTTCAAGAAAGCAGAAGGACCTATGGTATTGACCATGGATCTCCACGGAACCAGTATCCTTGACAAGCTGGAATACTTGCCACGCGAAGGAGGCACAGCCGGAACCATCACGAAAGGCTCCATCTCCATCAGCCCAGATAACAAGACCTGGACAGAAGTAGGTGACTTCACGTGGACGAAGAACGATTCCACCAAGGTATTCAAGTTTGATGGCCAGACTCCAGTCCGCTATATCCGCATGACCATCAAGGATTCTTACCGCGATTATGTGTCCGGCAGGGAGATCTATGTCTTCAAGGTTCCTGGGACAAAGACGCTCATTCCTGGTGATGTTAATCAAGATGGGAAGATCGACAATAATGACCTGACTTCTTATCTGAACTATACAGGCTTGAAGAAAGGTGATCCTGATTTCGATGGATATATCAGTAAGGGTGATCTGAATGCCAATGGCCTGATTGATGCTTATGACATCTCTGAGGTTGCCACCCAATTGGATGGCGGCGTCACGCCTAATGCTGCAAAGATGGCAGGAACCATTACCTATGTTTACAGCCAGAAACTCTACCAGAAAGGAGATGACATAACAGTCACCGTACATGGAAAAGGATTAAAGGCTGTCAATGCATTCAACCTGATGATCCCTTACAGCGAACGAGACATGCAATTTATCAGCATAGAACCCGTAGCGGTGAAAGATATGCAGAACATGACTAATGACCGTTTGCATAAGGATGGAAGCAAGGTTCTCTATCCGACATTTGTCAATATTGGCGACCAAGATGATCTCAACGGGGATACCGACTTGTTTGTCATTCATTTCAAGGCGGTTAGGAGATTTAAGTTGGGTTCTATCACGCCACACGGAATGTTGGTTGACAAAAATCTCAATGAATTAGATTTTTAAAAAGCTCTAATAGGAAGGAAGCGACCAGTTTCCTTCCTATTTTTTATTTGATCCAGTCTCTACACATCAGTTATCCTCCACCATCCATGGGCTTGGAAGATCCATTATTGTACGAATTTGAGTCCATATTGTACAAGATCACCCGTTATTTCGGACATGATCAGGCATCTTATACAAATAAAACGAAAAATAGGACACAGAATCAAAGAAAAAATACTATCTTTGTAAACACATTAGCAAAGCCTGCATCGTATGGAAACATTAGGATTTGACCGTTTAGGAAAAGGAGACTGGATCGATTACAAAGACGAAAACGTTATCGTTGCATACGACCTGATCAACAAGCTCCCTTCCAATAGTGGCGACTCTTTCAAGCTCGGAGTGATGGCTATCGTCTTCTGCGGAAGGGGACGATTGCAATTAGACATTGACGGCATTACCCATACCTTGCAATCTAACGAAGCCTTGGTATGTCCTACAGGCTCCGTACTGAGCAACTATATGATGAGCCCCGACCTGAAGATGTTCGCTATAGGAATGTCGCCCAAAGCCCTTGACAAAAAAGTCTTTTCAGAAAAGAATTTCTGGAAATATGCGGAATATATCACGAAACACCATATCATCCCATTGGCAAAGGAAGACATGGTCTTCTTCATCCGCTACTATGAATTAGGGAAAGCATTGATCGACAATCCCACAAAGCCTCACCGTGACCAGATCATCTATCACCTGCAGCAGATTGTCATTTATGAATTCATCAATATCTTAGAGAGGCATATCCCACAAGACGAAATCCCTGCCCATGAAGTTGTCAATCAAGGAGATCTTCTCTTTAAACGCTTCATCACGAAGTTGGCCGCTTCTGAAGGAAAAATCCATCAAGTATCAGACTTCGCGAACGAGTTGAACATCTCGGCAAAGTATCTTTCTGTGGTTGTCAAGAATACCTCTGGCAAAACAGCCTTGCAGTTGATTCATGAAACCATGCTGAAGGAAATAGAGCAACAATTGAAATTTACGGATAAATCCATTAAAGAAATTGCTTCCGACCTGAACTTCCAGAATCTTAGTTTCTTTGGAAAATTCGTAAAATCACATTTAGGGACATCGCCCAAAGAATACAGGATGAACTTTAAAAGATCTATATAATATTTATCGTAATGAAGAAAACAATTATCGGATTATTGGCTTTTGCCTTATCTATGAATGCTCTGGCACAAGGAGACGTGTATGAGCGATCGAAAACTTATGAATGGCCTACCGACCCACAAGTAGTGAACAAGTTGCACCAATGGCAGGACCTGAAATTCGGAGTATTGATGCATTGGGGAATCTATGCCGTACCCGGCATCGTAGAATCATGGTCGATCTGTGACGAAGACTGGATTACCAGGGATACCACAAAGACTTATCAACAGTACAAGGATTGGTATTGGGGACTTGCCGATAAGTTTAATCCTACCCAGTTCAATCCCGACCAATGGGCTTCTGCCATGAAAGATGCTGGCATGAAGTACATGATTTTCACGACCAAGCATCATGATGGCTTCTGTATGTTCGACAGCAAATACACAGATTTCAGCATTGCCCACCACGCTTTCAAGGACAATCCCAAAAGAGATGTGCTTAAATACGTCTTGGAATCCTTCCGTAAGCAGAATTTCATGATTGGTACTTATTTCTCAAAGCCCGACTGGCACAGCCAAGACTACTGGTGGGACGTCTATCCTACCAAGAAGGGAAGGAATGTCAACTATGACATCAAGAAATGGCCTTGGCGCTGGGAAAGATATAAACAATTCACATATAACCAGATGAATGAGATCCTTTCCAACTATGGCAAAGTGGACATCCTTTGGCTCGATGGTGGTTGGGTTTGCAAAGAAAACAACCAGGACATCGACATGCCTAAGATCGCAGAAATGGCAAGAAAAGACCAACCAGGATTGATCATTGTCGATCGTACCATCCATGGCCCGTATGAAAACTACCAAACGCCGGAGAGGACCATTCCTGAAACACAGTTAGATTACCCTTGGGAGAGTTGCATACCCCTGACCAATGATTGGGGATGGGTGCCTCGTCCAACGTGGAAATCTCCAGAGAAGGTGATCAACACGCTGATCGAAATCGTAGCAAAGGGAGGTAACTTAGTATTGGGCGTAGGACCCACACCAGAAGGTACTATCCAGCCAGAGGCAGTGAGCCGCCTGAAAGCGATAGGACAATGGCTGAAAGCCAATGGAAAGGCCATCTATTCCACGACGATCACGCATAATTATCATGATGGAGATGTTTGGTTTACAGCGTCTAAGGACAAGAAAACCCTATATGCCATATACATGGCAAAAGAAGGAGAGAAATTGCCAGCTACGATCTCTTGGAAAGGAAACCTTCCTAAAGGTAGCGTCAAGTTGGTTTCTACGGGAAAGAACCTGAAGACCACGTCAAAGAATGGGCAGGTCACTGTCGTCGTTCCCACAGGAATGAAACAGCAGTCGTTTGCCATGGAATTCAAGAAAAAATAACGGGATCAATCCAAGGAAAGATCATCGATAGAGCTAAAAAAAGCCCCGCATGTCATGGAGATGCGGGGCTTTTGTATTGGGAATAATAGATTAATCAATGTCATTACCATGATCAAGAGCATCTGAGAAATCCTTTGGCTCATGTTCTGCCATCGGATCATGATAGTCTTGATTATTGTTAGGACGATTATCCTGGCGATGCCCACCTGCATTCCGACGCTCATTGCGGTTATTGTCGCGACGCTCATTGCGGTTGGCATTCCGACGCTCCCCATTACGTTCTGGACGCGGACGGCGCTCACGCTCAACATAACCTTCTGGCTTCGGCAACAAGACACGATGAGACAACTTATACTTACCAGTCTTAGGATCAATTTCCATCAATTTAACCTTGATCTTATCTCCTTCCTTGATACCAGCCTCCTCAACGGTCTCAAGCCGTTTCCAGTCAATCTCTGAGATATGAAGCAGTCCATCCTTTCCAGGAAGGATCTCCACGAAGCATCCATAAGGCATGATGGAGCGCACCGTTCCCTCATACACCTCGCCGACTTCTGGAATGGCAACGATAGCTTTGATCTTAGCGATGGCAGCCTCAATAGAAGCCTTGTCTGGAGCACTTACCTGCACATGACCCTTGCCATCGGTCTCGTCGATCGTGATCGTAGCACCCGTATCTTCCTGCATCTGCTGGATAATCTTTCCACCCGGACCAATCACAGCACCGATGAACTCCTTAGGAACATCGAAGGCCTCAATACGAGGAACCTGCGGCTTGAGCTCCTTACGTGGCTCGGCAATCGTATCGGTCAGCTTTCCAAGAATATACTCACGACCTTCCTTAGCCTGCATTAACGCCTTCTCAAGGATCTCGAAGCTCAATCCATCACACTTGATATCCATCTGCGTTGCTGTCAGACCATCTTTCGTACCTGTCGTCTTGAAGTCCATATCACCCAAGTGATCTTCATCACCGAGGATATCGCTCAAGATCGCATATTTATCCTCGCCCGGATTCTTGATCAACCCCATGGCAATACCTGAAACAGGTTTCTTCATGGGCACGCCAGCATCCATCAAAGCAAGTGTACCTGCACAAACCGTAGCCATAGAAGAAGAACCATTTGATTCCAAGATCTCGCTGACCAGACGCACCGTATAAGGGAAATCCTCAGGAATCTGTCCCTTCAAGGCACGCCATGCCAAATGACCGTGACCAATCTCACGACGGCCTACGCCACGCTGGGCTTTAGCCTCACCCGTACAGAACGGAGGGAAATTATAGTGCAGGATAAACCGCTGATAACTCTTATCCAAGACATCATCTACCATCTTCTCATCCAACTTAGTGCCCAAGGTACAAGTAGACAGGGACATGGTCTCACCACGCTGGAAGATGGAACTTCCATGAGGCATTGGCAATGGAGATACCTCACACCAGATCGGACGGATCTCCGTAGTCTTACGACCATCAAGGCGAATGCCTTCATCTAATACGCAACGACGCATGGCATCACGCTCTACGTCCGCATAGTAACGGGTTGCCTCAGCATGTTTCTCTTCTAACTCATCAGCAGAGAGATCCGTGTGGGCAGCATCGTATTTCTCCAAGAAGTCGGTAATAATCTTATCGAAGGCATCTTGACGCTCTTGCTTAGGCAGGGCAGCCTTTGTCGTATCATAAGCTGGCTGATAAAGCTCATCCTTAATCTGCTGGCGAAGATCCTCGTCATTGATCTCATCGTCATACTCACGCTTCTTGTCTGTACCAAGCTCTTTAGAAAGTTCTTCCTGAAGGAGGCACTGAGGTTTGATTGCCTCATGGGCTGCTTTTAAGGCTCCAATCAAGTCTTGCTCGGAAACCTCATCCATCTCGCCCTCAACCATCATGATGTTGTCCTTCGTAGCACCGACCATAATATCCATATCTGCCTCCTTCATCTGCTCGAAGGTAGGGTCAATGACATATTCACCGTTAATACGGGCTACGCGAACCTCACTGATAGGGCACTCAATTGGAATATCTGAACAAGCCAAGGCGGCTGATGCTGCAAATCCTGCCAGAGCATCAGGCTGATCAACGCCATCGGCTGAGAAAAGAATCACATTAACAAATACTTCACAATGGTAGTCTGATGGAAACAGTGGACGAAGAACTCGGTCCACAAGACGAGATGTCAAAATCTCATTGTCACTTGCCTTGCCTTCGCGTTTGGTAAAACCACCAGGAAAACGGCCTGCAGCAGCATACTGCTCACGATAATCAACCTGCAAAGGCATAAAATCTGTACCCGGAACTGCCTCTTTAGCTGCACAAACAGTTGCAAGAAGTACGGTATTGCCCATGCGGAGCACAGCTGAACCGTCACACTGCTTTGCAACCTTTCCGGTCTCAATTGAGATGGTTCTTCCATCTGGCAATTGAACTGTTTTCGTAATTACGTTCATCTAAAAATTTAAAAACTTATTGTTTATCTAACATCTAAAAATCATCTTGCAAAGATAGCTAAATTATTGATAACGAAAGAATAAAAGTGAATATATTTTGAATTGTTCACACTTCTTGAATAGAAATGATTATCTTTGCACCAGATTATGATACGAAGTATTTTATTTGTGGCATTAGGTGGCGCGATGGGGTCTGTCTGCAGATTCCTGATATCGAAAGCCATTCAAGGTTCCCTCTTCACCGTCTTTCCTTGGGGTACGATGGTGGTTAATATCATGGGATGTTTCCTCATCGGAGCCATTTACGGTCTTTTCGACCGCGGTGCCCTTCTCGACCCCAACCTCAAATTATTCCTGACAGTTGGCTTCTGTGGAGGTTTTACCACATTTTCAACTTTCATGAACGAGACACTCCATTTGTTCCGGGAAGACAACATCCTTTATGGCGCGCTTTATGCTGGAGGCAGTGTAGCCCTCGGTCTCGTTGCTGTATTTATCGGCATTCAATTCGTAAGACAATTATAAAAATCGAAGAAATAATTTTGTAGTTTGACCTAATTGCTATATTTTTGCATTCAAAATAGGAAACGCATGAAAATGAAAAGGAATATTACCGGTTTTGCATCAGTTGCCATGATCATGATGATGGCATTGGCAATAGTCTCTTGTACCGAGAAGAAATTTCACGTCAACGGAACGATCTCTGACGCCAAGGACTCAACCTTGTATTTTGAGAACATGAGTTTGAATGGCCCGCAGGTTGTCGACTCTGTCAAATTAGATGCAGATGGGAATTTTTCTTTTGACGGGAAAGCCTCAGGAGCACCGGAATTCTATCGCCTACGCATTGCGAACCAAATCATCAATGTAGCAGCGGATTCCACGGAAACGATTTCTATCAAGGCTTCCTATCCCAACATGTCTGCTGGCTACGAAGTGTCGGGGTCGGAGGAGTGTTCCAAAATCAAGGAACTGGCCCTGCTGCAGATGGGGCTCCAGGCACAGATCAACGCGATTGCCAACAATCCCAGCTTAGGGGTAGACGCTGTTGAGGACAGCGTGCAAAGCGTTCTTGTCGCATATAAGAATAACGTCAAGTTAAATTATATTTTCAAAGAGCCGATGAAGGCTTACTCCTATTTTGCCCTTTTCCAGACATTCACCTTAGGCAATGTGAGCTCCTTGATCTTCAATCCCCGCAGTAGCGAGGATGATGTGAAGGTCTTTGCAGCCGTGGCTACCAGTTGGGACACCTACTATCCAAAGGCTGAACGGGGCAAGAACCTGCATAATATCGCCATTGAAGGCATGAAAGACGTGCGCATCATCAGGAATGAGCGTGCCAACATGGCCATCGACTCCAGAAAGATCAACACATCAGGCATCATCGACATTGCTCTGCAAGACAATAAGGGCGTCACCCGAAGGCTGTCAGACCTCAAGGGAAAGGTGGTCATGCTCGACTTCCATATCTTCGCCAGCGATAATTCTCTGAAAAGGATCATGATGCTCAGGGAACTGTACAACAAATACCACGCCCAGGGATTTGAAATCTATCAAGTGTCCCTAGACCCTGACGAGCATTTCTGGAAGACCCAGACTGCAGCCCTTCCGTGGATCAGTGTGCGGGATGCAGATGGAACCAGCTCCCAGAACCTGATCAATTACAACGTCCAGCAAATCCCGACATTCTTCCTCATTGACAAGAACAATGTCCTACAGAAACGAGACGTGCAGATCAAAGACATTGACGCAGCCATCAAGGCTTTATTATAAAGATCATAAAGCATCTTATTTTGTCAAATATATCCCTTCTTTGTTGCAAAGAAGGGATTTTTTTTGTAATATTGCAACAGATTTAAAATTACCGTATGATGAAACGAATGATAATGATTGCTGCCATGGTATCACTCATTCTTGGCGGTGCCTATGCCAAGGTCAGGCTTCCTCACCTGATCAGCGACAAAATGATCCTGCAGCAGAATTCTGATGCCCGCCTTTGGGGATGGGACAAGCCAGGAAAAACAGTAAAGGTGTCCGTATCATGGTCGAACGAAACCTATTCAGCCCAAACAGGAAAGGACGGACGATGGTTGCTCTCCATCAAAGTTCCCTCCGCCAGTTATACGCCTCTGTCCATTACGTTTGACGATGGGGAAAAGACCGTCGTGAACGGCATCCTCTCCGGGGAAGTATGGGTATGCGCAGGCCAAAGTAATATGGAGATGCCCATAAAAGGCTTTGACAACTGTCCTGTAGAAGGATACAACCAAGTGGTGATGAATGCCAATGAATATCAAGGCATCCATTACGTCAAGATACCCAGTACCATGAGCATGAAACCTTTGAACGATGCCGTCTGCGAATGGAAGGAGATCGGTCCGGAAACTGTTGGAGAGGCATCGGCGACAGGATATTTCTTCGCACAGGCATTAAACAAAACCTTGGGGATTCCCGTCGGACTCATCATGGCCAACAAGGGTGGTACACGGGTGGAAAGTTGGTTGGACGAATCCTATCTAAGGAAGAACACCCAAGAGCCCTTAGACTCGGCTGCCATCGTCAAAAAATTCAATTCGGATTACCATCGCCCACTCGTATGGGGAAATGGCACGTTCTCTCCAATTCTCAACTACACCGTCAAAGGTATCATCTTCTATCAAGGATGTTCTAACGTAGGCGACCCCGCCGGTCAATATACCCAACGATTGACCGACCTTGTCAGTCAATGGCGCCGCGATTTCAAGTTAGGAGAGATCCCTTTCTATTTCGTCCAGATAGCCCCTTACTATAATGGAGACAAGGCAGGAGACTGGGGACCTAAGCTGCGCGAGCAGCAGTTCAACGCCTCCAAGACCATCCCCAACAGCGGTATCATTTGCACTGACGACTTGGTATATCCCTACGAAAGCCATCAAATCCATCCTTGCCAAAAGCAGCAAGTGGGCGAGCGACTGGCCCTGCAAGCCATGCACAAGACCTATGGGATGAAAAGCATCCAGTGCGAAAGTCCATCTTTTAAAGACCTGAAGATTTCCAACGACACATGCTACGTACATTTACAGAATAACTATAAAGCCATCAGCAGGCTTGAAGACCTCCAAGGCTTTGAGGTAGCGGGCCCAGACCATGTCTTCCACAAGGCGACAGCTACTTATGGTTGGCAGAAAGGGATCATCATCACCTGCCCCGACGTCCGCCAGCCAGTTGCCGTGCGCTATGCTTTCCGCAACTGGGGATATGGGAATGTCAAGAACGGAGCGTTACTGCCTTTATTCCCATTTAGGACTGACAATTGGTAAATCATTAATAAGAGTATAATTTATTACAATGCATCCATTAGAGAAATTCAATTACTGCCCGGCATGTGGCAGTTCTCACTTTGACGTCAACAGTGAGAGAAGCAAGAAATGCCAAAATTGTGGGTTCGAATATTTCCTGAATCCGAGTGCTGCCAACGTAGCCTTCATCCTCAACGAGAAAGGAGAGTTGTTAGTGGAGCGCAGGAAGAATGAGCCAGCCAAGGGCACGCTCGACCTTCCCGGCGGATTCTGCGACATTGGGGAAAGTGCAGAAGAAGGTGTGATCCGGGAAGTAAAGGAAGAGACAGGACTGGAAGTTACACAGGCCAAATATATTTTCAGTATTCCGAACGTGTACTTGTACAGTGGCATGGACATCAGGACGCTCGATATGTTCTTTGTCTGCGAGGTAAAAGACACCAGTGCCTTAAAGGCTGGGGATGATGCCGCAGAATGTATGTGGATCCCTTTAGAAGAGATCCATAAGGAACAATTTGGGCTTCGGTCTGTCAGACAAGGCCTATACGAGTTCATCGAGAAGCATCAAAGATAGGGCATAACGGGACAGGCTAAAAGCCTGTCTTTTTGTTTGTTAGCAGACAATGCAAGAATAAATCCTTAAAAAATACGAAATTTTCCCCATATAATAAGGTGTGAGCAAAATTTTAGTTACTTTTGCGCCCTATAAATATATTATTCGCGATGATGCAAGAAAATTTAGTTATTGTAGAGAGCCCCGCAAAGGCAAAAACAATTGAGAAATTCTTAGGGAACGACTATAAGGTGATGTCCAGCTATGGGCATATCCGCGATTTAAAGAAAAAGGAACTCAGTATTAACGAAAAGACGTTAGAACCTTATTATGAGATTCCGGAAGAGAAGAAAAAACTGGTCAGCGACCTAAAGAAGAATGCGAAGGCAGCCAAGCAGATATGGTTGGCATCCGATGAAGACCGCGAAGGGGAGGCCATCTCTTGGCACCTTTGCGAGGTCTTAGGGTTAGATGAGCAAAACACGAATCGTATTGTCTTTCATGAAATCACCAAGCCTGCCATCTTAGATGCCATCAAGCATCCCCGGCATTTGGACATGAATTTAGTCAATGCCCAACAGGCCCGAAGGGTCCTTGACCGGTTGGTAGGATTCAAGCTCTCTCCCGTATTGTGGCGCAAGGTAAAGCCGGCCCTTTCTGCAGGTCGCGTACAAAGCGTTGCCGTACGCTTGATCGTCGAGAGAGAACGGGAAATCCAGAACTTCAAGAGTGAGCCCTACTACCGCATCAATGCCATCTTCACCTTGACGAACGAGCAAGGCAATATCTCAGAGGTGAAAGCGGAATTGGACAAGCGATTCAAAAGCCATGAAGAGGCAACCGCCTTTCTTGAGAAATGCAAGGATGCTACATTCACCGTGTCCGCCATCAGCAAGAAACCGCTGAAGCGCACCCCTGCCCCTCCTTTCACTACCTCAACGCTCCAACAGGAAGCTGCCAGGAAATTAGGATTCACGGTCTCCCAAACGATGATGGTCGCACAACATCTGTATGAAAGTGGAAAGATCACTTACATGCGTACCGATAGTGTCAACCTTTCTTCCCTGTGCATCAATGCCAGCAAGGACGAGATCATCAAGCTCTATGGCAAGGAATACAGCAAACCGCGCAAATACGTCACTCATTCCAAAGGGGCGCAGGAAGCTCATGAGGCAATCCGCCCTACTTACATGAGCGACACAGAGATAGAAGGGACATCACAGGAGAAACGACTCTACAACCTGATCTGGAAGCGTACCGCAGCTTCCCAGATGGCGGATGCACAGATTGAGAAGACGACTGTCACCATCAACATGTCGAACAGTGAAGAGAAGTTTATCGCAAACGGAGAGGTTGTCGTCTTTGACGGTTTCCTGAAAGTATACTTCGAATCCACGGATGATGAGGAAAACACCCAGGAAGACTCATCCCATACCTTACCGGTCTTGAAAGACGGCGACCAACTGGAGCGTCGGGAGATTACTTCCACGGAGCGTTTCTCGCAAGCACCGAACCGATACACGGAAGCCAGCTTGGTGAAGAAGTTGGAGGAATTAGGCATTGGGCGTCCTTCTACGTATGCCCCGACCATCAGCACGATCCAGCAACGTGACTATGTTCAGAAAGGAGACAACAAGGGAGAAGAGCGTAGCTACACCATTGATACGCTGAAAGGCATCAAGATCGCATCAAGGACGAAAAAGGAAATGGTAGGGAACGAAAAGGGTAAACTCCTCCCTACCGACATCGGCATTGTGGTCAACGACTTCCTCATGGAAAATTTCCCAAGCATCATGGATTATAACTTCACGGCAAAGGTTGAGGAACAATTCGACCAGATCGCAGAAGGAAAAGAACAGTGGACGGACATGATGCACAAGTTTGACAAGAACTTCGAGCCTACTGTCGAACATGTCATGAATTCCCGGTCGGCCCACAAGGCGGGCGAGAGGGAGCTCGGCAAAGACCCCAAGTCCGGAAAACCGGTGTTTGTCAAGATCGGACGCTTCGGGCCTGTTGTGCAGATCGGTTCAGCAGATGACAAGGAAAAGCCGCGCTTCTCACAGTTGCCAGCAGACAAGAGCATGGAAACCATCACCTTGGAAGAAGCTTTAGAGTTGTTCAAGTTGCCCAGAACCGTAGGAGAGTTTGAAGGAACTCCCGTCGTAATTGGCGCAGGTCGTTTCGGACCTTATATCATGCACAACAAGAAGTACGTGTCCCTGCCCAAGACAGAAGACCCTATGACCGTCAGCCTGGACACAGCCATCGAGCTAATCCAACAGAAGCGGGTACAGGAGGAACAACGCCATATCAAGAAGTTTGACGAAGACCCTTCCATGGAAATCCTGAACGGTCGCTATGGACCCTACATTGCCCGTGACGGGAAGAACTACCGTATTCCCAAAAACCTACATGACAAGGCAAAGGACCTCACCTACGAGGAGTGCATGAAGATTGTCAGTACACCTGTTACCAGCAAGAAGGCCACAGCAGCAAGCAAGAAGAAATGAAAAGGATCATTATCTTAGGATACATGGGCGCCGGAAAGACGACCGTAGGCAAGGCTCTTTCCAAAGAAATCAATATCCCCTTCTACGACCTCGACTGGTATATAGAAAGCAGGATGCGGAAAACCGTCAAGCAGATCTTTGACGAAAAGGGGGAAGAAGGATTCAGAAAGATCGAGCATACCATGCTGCACGAAGTGGCTGAATTCGAGAATGTTATCATCAGTTGCGGTGGGGGGACTCCGTGTTTCTTCAACAACATGGACTACATGAACCAGCAAGGCGAGACTATTTACCTGAAGGCAACCCCAGAGGTGCTATACGGGCACCTGAAAATGGGAAAGACCGTCCGCCCGCTTCTCCTGAACAAGACACCGGAAGAGGTCAAGATCTTCATCAAGGAGCAGCTCAAGATCCGGGAACCCTATTACGCCAAGGCGAAATATACCTTAGACGTGAACCTGATGGATAATTACGAGAAAATAAAGATATCTGTTCAAAAACTACGTGAACTATTAACTATATAAGCAATTGAAATGAAGAAATGGACGATTGAGGATTCGAAGGAACTCTATAACATCAATGGTTGGGGTACCTCTTATTTTGGAGTCAACGAAAAAGGACATGTTTATGTCACCCCTTGCAAGGATAACACGCAGATAGACCTGCGTGATGTCATGGCTGAACTGGCGCTGCGCGATGTGACGCCACCTGTCCTTCTCCGTTTTCCAGACATTCTTGATAATCGTATCGAGAAGACAGCCAGCTGCTTTAAGAAAGCTGCCGAAGAGTATCATTTCAAAGGTGAGAACTTTATCATCTACCCCATCAAGGTCAATCAAATGCAACCGGTGGTGGAAGAGATCATCTCACATGGAAAGAAATTCAACCTGGGACTGGAAGCCGGCTCCAAACCAGAGCTCCATGCCGTGATCGCCGTCCAGTGCCAAAGTGATGCCCTGATCGTATGCAATGGCTATAAGGACCAAAGCTATATCGAGTTGGCACTGTTAGCCCAGAAGATGGGGAAGCGCATCTTCATCGTCGTTGAGAAATTGAACGAGCTGGAGATTATCGCAAAAGCAGCCAAGAAACTGCACGTAAAGCCCAATCTCGGAATCCGCATCAAACTGGCTTCCAGCGGGTCGGGCAAATGGGAAGAGAGCGGCGGCGATGCCAGCAAGTTCGGGTTGACCAGTTCGGAAGTGTTGGAAGCCTTGAGGATCTTAGACGAAAAGGGGCTTCATGACTGCCTGCGACTGATCCATTTCCATATTGGCTCACAGATCACGAAGATCCGCAGGATCCAAACCGCCCTCCGGGAGGCATCCCAATTCTACGTGCAACTCCATAAAATGGGATATGGGGTCGACTTCGTGGACTGTGGCGGAGGATTAGGAGTGGACTATGACGGCACGCGTTCTTCCA
This sequence comes from uncultured Prevotella sp., assembly GCA_905210845.1. Classification (GTDB taxonomy): domain Bacteria; phylum Bacteroidota; class Bacteroidia; order Bacteroidales; family Bacteroidaceae; genus Prevotella. Next base: position 599 of record CAJLYG010000006.1, on the reverse strand, counting down.
GCAGCGAGAGCTCTGTCAACTACTCCATCCAAGAGTATGTCAACGACTGCGTCTATACTTTCGTGGATGCAGCCGACCGCAATGGGATCCCACAACCTAACATCATCACGGAAAGCGGACGCTCATTGGCAGCTCACCATAGCGTATTGGTCATCGATGTCTTGGAGACAGCCTCGCTCCCTGAGATGCCAGAAGAGTTCGAGCCGAAAGAAAATGACCACCAGTTGGTCAAGGACCTCTATGAGATTTGGGACAACCTGAACCCACGCTCCATGATGGAAGACTGGCACGATGCCGAGCAGATCAGGGAAGAAGCCTTAGACCTCTTCTCCCATGGACTGGTCGACCTGAAGACACGGGCCGAGATCGAAAGTATGTACTGGAGTGTCTGCCGGGAGATCAATGCCATTGCCAAATCCCTGAAGCATGTCCCGGAAGAGTTGATGAACTTAGATAAGTTGCTCGCAGATAAATACTTCTGCAACTTCTCCCTGTTCCAATCCCTGCCCGACAGTTGGGCAATCGACCAGCTCTTCCCGATCGTTCCTATCCAGCGCTTGGACGAACGGCCCACGCGCAATGCCACCCTGCAGGATATC
>CAJLYG010000005.1 GCA_905210845.1 uncultured Prevotella sp. | reverse complement strand
CTGCACTGGAGGCGCAAAGCCTCCAAGGAACGTTGCTTTATGGCAGGTCTATGCCATTGCATTCTCTGTAAAAATACAGACCAGTTTCGTACGGCTTGTCTGTCTGCCGATGACGGACTGCATGATGAACTCCCGAAAGGCTCTGCTCTCAATGCTGTCAATACGGAAGGCTACCGCAATGACGAGTTCAAGGCTATACACATCATAGCTGATGCGGTCGTTCTTCCTGACATGACGACGCACACCCTGCTCTTTCAGAATGCCATCCTTGAATATAGCCTTGACAGCCTTGCGCACATAGCAGCCGAACACATTATACATGTCGGCAATCTCCTGCATGGTCATCCATACAGTATCGGTCGGCATGGATACCGTTCCGCTCTCGCTGATAGTTATAACTCCTCTGTTCATTTTCCAATAGTTTTTTCGTTCGATAATCTGTTCCTTTCTCGCTTGGCAATAAGCTTATCCATGTCATTTGAAATCTTCTGCTCCGTCACCTGCGCATAGACCTGTGTGCTTGTAATGTCTGCGTGTCCCATCATCTTGGCTATGCTGCCGATGGGAATGTCCTCGTTGAGCATCAAGACTCCGAATGTATGGCGGCTGGCGTGGAATCCCAACTTATTACTTATGCCAAGCACCATTCCAAGGGTATGCACATCAAGATAGATGTCTTTCTTCTCACCCAGTGGAAAAACAGGCTTGCTGTCGTCCGTGGTATTGTAGAGCGAAAGAATCTTCTCGGCTATCGGATGGAGTGGCACGAAGAACTCCACGCCTGTCTTCTCTCTTTCCTTGCGGATGAACTTCCTACCATCGGAGTTCTCACTGATATGGTGAGGGTACAGTTTCTTTACATCTATATAGGATAAGGAGGTGAGCGAGGCAAAAATGAAACATCTGCGTGCAAGCTCCGTTCGCTCGTCAGCCATCGGGGTAGAGAGCATCTTGATGAAGTCTGCCTTGCTGATATGGGTCATCTTCGGGGCTGCCTTCTTCTCATACCCTATCCTGGCTATGGGATTGAAGCGGATAATGCTCCTGTCCACTGCCTTGTACATCAACATGTTCAGCCAGAGAAGGCAATGGTTCACGTAGCTGTCGATGCGTCCCTGGTCTCGTTTCAGGAATAGCTTGTATTCCTCCCCGAAATTCTCGTCTATGTCCTCAAAGGCGATGTCGTCCTTATCCAACGAATGGACAAAGGCTCTCAGGTTCTTCTGCCATGTCCGCTTGTGCAGAAAGGTTTGTCTGGCTTTTGAGGTTCGATACCATTCCACGATGGTATCACCAAAGCTCAGCAAGAACCTTCCTGTCGTGTCCTTGTCCTTCAACACAGCCTTCAGCATATCCACGGTGATGATGCCGTTGGTGGTAAGAAGTGAGTTGTATTTATCCTTGACCTCAGCAAGGAAACTTGCCAATCGTCCGTTGTCCCTTGCGTTCCGTACCTCTCCCTTCTTGGCGTTCCACTCCTGTGGGGTACAGGATATGCCTGTGGAAATGGCTGCACTTTTGCCGTCAACGGTGATGCGGCAAAGTATGTTGGCTGTTCCGTCTGCCTTCACCTTCTGTCTGTTGATGTAAGGCAAAATTGAAAATGTACTTCTGCTCATAGTTGTTGTCCTTATAATATAATAATGTAGTTGAAACTGTAAAAAGAAAAGTTGAAAGCCTTGTTCATAATGCGAGAATAAAGTCCTTCTCGGTTGCAGCGATGAACTTGTCCATGTCCTCAAACAGCTTCTTTTGGGTCACTCTCGCATACCGCTGCGTCATCTTCACATCCTTGTGACCGAGCATCTTGCAGATGGTCTCCATCGGCACACCTGCCTCCAGCGTAATGAGGCTGGCGAACGAGTGTCGTCCCGAATGGTAGGAATAGGTCTTGCTCGTTTCCGCCAACTTGCAGATGGTGATGAGATCGATACGAACACGATTCGTGCTCAGCAATGGGAAAAGGGTATCTCTTGCCCCGTCCTCGTATTTCGCCATCAGCTCCAACGCCTCGGGCAGGAGTTTCACCCTGGCAAGTGTTCCGGTCTTCTTGCGGTTATAGATGAGCCATTTGTCACCATCCTCCAACACCTTGACATTGGCTTTCGTGATGGAAACGGTGTCTATGAAGGCTGTTCCTGCATAGCAGGCGAAAAGAAACAGGTCACGGCTAACGGATAGTCTCGGCTTGTCTTCGGGCAGTTCCACATCACGAATTTTTATGAAATCAGACATGCTGAGAGCCTTGGGTGTCGTAACCTTTGGAGTGCCAACCCGATAATGGGCGAACAGCAGGTTCTTGCACAAACCTCGCTCAAAGGCGATGCGGCACATCTTCTTGAAGAGCGACACATAGATGGTGATGGTTCCTGATGAAAAGCCTTTCTCGTCAAGCAAGTAATGGTGAAAGTCACTGATGAAAGGCTCGGTCAGCTGTCCGAAAGCCAAATCAGTCAACCTATACTTCTCCCCGATGAACTCAGCGAGATTCTTGCGAATCTTTCTGTAAGTCCAGACACTGCTCTTCGACATATCAATGCCCTCATGGCTGCTGAGTTCACTGATATGCTCGTCCACGAAGGAGAGAAGGGTGGTCTGTGTCTTGACGCTGCCCTGCAAGGCCTCCTTGACATCCTTAGCCTCGAAGTCCGTTCTCTTTTCCACAAGCACATCGAAAGCCTTTTGGATGGAAAGCAACAACTGCCCGATGTCCTTGTTGGTCTCCACGGCTTCCTTGCTCTTGCCCTCCAATCGGCTGGCACGAGGATTCCAAAGCGATGGAGTGCAAGACAACTTGCAGGAGAACTGCGCCATAGTCCTGTTCACCGTGATGCGTCCCATGATGGGAGCTTTTCCATTCTTGTCCATTCCGCTCTTTTTTAGGTAGAGCAACACCTTGAATTTTTCGATTTTCATAACGCTTACATTTTGAGTGTGCAAATATAATCATTTTGTAAGCGTTCCTTGATACGCAAAACATTGAGAATCAGCGCAATAAAATCCGTTGATGCACAAAGTTGCCTTTCCGCATTGTTACCTGCTTTGCATAGGTAACTGTGGCTCACGATTTAGTAACTGAACTACTTCAATATTCCTCACTCGCTTGCTTTATGCCGATTTGGCAACTTTGTGCAAATCTGCTCATTCCCAACTGTTTACGTTCCAACCTCTCTTATTCTCCTTTGGCTGCTTTAGAGCTTTATGTTAAACAATCAAAACCATAGATTTCTACCTTTTAACAGAACGCACCGCTATAAAAAATATTAAAGCTGCAGAAAGACTGCGTACTATATCAAGAATTTCCGATAAATTTGCAGAGACAGTACAAACCCTCTAAGAGATGGGTTATATAGATCCTATAAAATATTGCTTATGAACCAACCCAAACTAATATATGACGTAATAGGAACCGGTGCCATTGGTGGCTACTATGGTGGAAAACTTGCCCACAGTGGCAAGGAGGTACACTTCCTCTTCCACAACGACTACGACTATGTAATGGAGCACGGCTTACAGATCGACTCCTGCGATGGTTCGTTTCACTTAGATGCTGTCAATGCATATCATAGTACCACCGACATGCCTCAGTGTGATGTGGTACTGGTTTCGCTCAAGTCAGTCAATAACCATCTGCTACGACAGATGTTACCACCGATATTGAAGGCTGACACCCTTGTCGTTCTCATCCAAAATGGTATTGGTGTAGAGAAAGATGTACAAGAGATGTTTCCTGGAGTGCATCTTGCAGCCGGACTGGCCTACATTTGCTCAGCAAAGACGGAGCCCGGACGTGTGAACCACCAATGTTACGGACGCATCAGCCTCGGCAACTATTCCTGTCCTGACACCAACCGAGTCAAGGCTGTGGTCAGTGACTTCATGGATGCGGGCATCAAGGCTGACGAGGTGGAATATCGTGAGGCGCGATGGAAGAAAGCCGTGTGGAACATGACCTTCAACGGTATGAGCGTGGTCCTTAACGCACAGACAGATCAGCTGATGAACGATCCTGACACGGAACGACTTCTACGCTACCAGATGCTTGAGATTATCCAAGCAGCACAAGCCGTGGGCGTGAAGAATATCACCAAGGATTATGCCGATGCCATGCTCGACATGACGCGCAAGATGAAGCCTTATTCCCCCAGCATGAAACTCGACTACGACTTTCATCGTCCCATGGAAATAGACTATCTCTATTCACGTCCTATCGAGGAAGCACGCTACGCAGGAGCCCCCATGCCAATGATGGAAATGTTAGAGGCAGAACTAAGGTTTCTTGACCACAATAATCAACCTTGACGCACTCATATTGAAGGAGGCATACCTTGAGAAGTCGTGAACAAACCCACGGAATCATGTCCACCATCCATGGCAAGAACACGCCCAGAGAATAGCAAGCCACCATGCAAAAAGACTTCATTAGAGCAACAGCTCACCGTGCTGGGATCAATGACGACACCTCATGAATCACGCCAAGAAACTCACCACCAAGGCAATGATGGCGAGTGCGCCTTGCTTGAGGAGTATCTTCGGGTCGCTGGTTAACGCTCCGAAGAGAGCCACGAGAATAACATAACCTAAAAGTAGCCGGCACCACAACAGGTCTTGACTGATGGTGGCAATGATAAGTAACACAGCTAACAAACCATTGTAAACGCCTTGATTCTTCAATAGAGTGGAGATGTGGTGGTTGCCAAGCTCATCTCTTTCGATATTGAATGTCTTGGAGGTATGTCTGGAGGTTGTCACAAAAGTCTCTAAACATAGAATATATAGGTGCTCGGCTGCAACAAGCAGGATGAGAATCATTAATAACATATTCATAACCATCATCGTTTTTGGAAATGCAAAGATACTCCAAACAAATGAATTTGCACCCTCTTCCATCCACTTTTTCTATTTACAAGACTTCGACTTCCTGGTTTACTCCGTCTACGTCCTACCATATTCCTCCCACCTGATCGACCTTTTCTTCGCCGCTGCCCTGCTACTCATCGCCGGACCAGGAGCCAACTTAGCATGGCTGTTAGCCGGAGCCGCCATGAGTCGTTTCCTGAAAGACTATCGTAGGCAAGTTGGTTGGGTGATGGCCTCACTATTGGCAGCATGTGCCGTGATGGTCTTCATCGAATGAACCGCAATAAAGTAATATCGCCCCAAAAGCAGAATTTCTAGCGGCATATCCTGATTATCAGCTAAATCATGACGAATCAAGCATAATGGAATGAGCCTATCTGCTTAGCAATATCCTGACAGGCATCATTGAATATTTTCTTTTGTTCTTCGTTGAGGGTATAAACCTTGCCCCGAACGCGGTAACCATTGATACGCTGATGGAGCCACGATGCACTCTTGCCAAAGTAATGGCGTGCAATATACGATATTGGCAATAATTCATACTTATCGCCAAGTTGCTGACGTATGGTCTTTACAAACTTGTCCGTCTCGTGGAGATGACGCATAATGAGTTTTTCAGCCGCTTTCTTCACATCAGCACTTTCATTATCTTTAAGCCATTCCACAATTTCTGTGCGACGCCGGTTGCTTGCCTCGTCGTCTTTCCCGAGCAAAGACTCAAACTCTTTTAGTTTAATCAAATATTCTTCCATCTTCTTATCCTTTTGCAAGCCCCTCCAGAGGGAAGAGGACCTTGATTATTACTTACATTTCCTCTATTCTTTGTAGAGCTTCGAAAGGTCTTCCAATCCCATATCTATCTGTTCTTCTAGATGTTCTGAAGAGAGTAGACTTTGAAGTTCTAATAATTGCTTAATCTCTTTTTCTTTTCGTGCGATAATCCGCTCAATTTCTTCAGTGTCAATTAGCATTGACTTGATGGTTAATCATTCAATTTCTTAATCTCAGCGCAAAGATACATAATCATTTTTATATGTACAAGTTATCAGACGTTTTTTCACGGATTTATAACACAAAACGAAAGTAATCATAAACTTTGCAATCCATCTAAATTTTACACTTCACAAAAAATTGATATACATTTTGGCTATAAGGTTATCTCGTTTCATAAGGATCCATATCTACTTTTGATGATGAGGAGTAGATATGGATCCTATGATTTTCAAGCCAACTTAGCGCACAGATAGCAAGAGAACATTTTGACAAAACCTATCTGTATATTGCTATGTTTAACGTATTTCACTGGGCCCCTGATCCGCAACTTTGGGCCAACCTGGATTCTGGTAAACAACTGACGTATTTAAATCTGTCTGATCGCCCGAAGCAGTCTGGCGGAATACGCTCTGTGCAATTGGATACAAGTAGTGAGCTGGAGTAAAATTATATCCATCAAAAACAGAATTATTCACTTTAGAAATTTGATAAGGGCGTATATAAACGCTCCTATCCTTTGATGACATATTGCCTGTACCACCAATCTCATCTACTTTCACTAAATCTACAATTTTCCCATCTACATTAGAACGGAGATTTCCTTCATAAATAGATCCCCAATACCGAATACCTTCTATCTGATAATTACGGACTTGGTCTAATGCTCTCCAACGGCACAAATCTGCCCAACGAAGACCTTCCCCTATAAATTCATTTCGACGTTCCCGCCTTATATTATAAAGAGTGGGATCGATTAACATACCATGTGAATATGCTCCCCAATCACCTTTAGCTTCTTCACCCATGGAAGTTGCCGCTATTGTAACTTTATAATCAGGATTCACTTTGGCTCTTACACGCAATGCACGCCAGTATTTATCGCATGTGGCATCAATATTGCCATTCAGTTCATAACTTGCTTCCATATAATTTAGCATTGCTTCTGTTGCGCGAAAGACAACACTTCCCGATGTTCCATGATCATGCTGAATCCTCATCACTGGAGAGTAGTGCTTACCTTTCTTAATCGGGAATCCTGTAACCATTCTATTTTCAGAGATGCCCTTCGCTATCCACGTATAATCAACATGATTTACACTACCGTCCGAATGATAGTCCTCTATATCTCCATCCTTTTTTGTAAACAGCTGAATTCTTGAATCCCTATCTTTTAGCGTAGCGGCTACGCCTGCTTTTTCCCAATCCGAATTATATCCAGAACCAGATGCATATATAGGTAAGCCATTACGCATGAGGAAAGAATTCACCAAACCCCGTGTCCATCCAGAACCTCCGCCATCATTTTCGAGACAAAGTTGGACATTATGGGTAATACCTTCTGCGACACTATAAGAACGCCACATTAATATCTCACTGTAATTCTCCATATTTTCATCACAGAACATGCAATAATAAGGATTGATAACATTAAATGATGCATCCATGCCTTCTTGAGTATCTGTATTAACTACTAAATTGTCAACTACTCTATCGCCTACGATCTTAGCTGATTTCATACTTTCTGACAAGAAATATTTGATTTCATCATCGATATTGAATCCTTGGATATCTTCTGAGTTCCCTGGCCAGCCTGTCCCTCCTGGCACGAAAGCTGTTCCCTTGTGATATTTTAACCAGGTCCCCTCAAACAAGGCTGCCCGAGAACGCAATAAATATGCAACATCTTTTCCTATCCTACATTTACCACCTTGGGGCGGGGTATCCTTGAGCATAGTGATTGCAGTATCAAGGTCATTCAATATAAAACGAGCGACTTTATAAGACGGCTGACGCTTCGAAGCCGCAATGAGGGCTTCTTTATTATCACTCAACGCAGAAGTTACTATTGGACAATCGCCTAAGTTTTGAAGTTTTTTAATATATTCATAGGCCCTCATTACATGAGCTTCGCCAATATAATGCCGTATATTTGCGTCATTGCCCTGAATTTGATTCGCTTTATATTTTTCCATCGTTTGCTCCAAGAAATAGTTTATATGACGGATTCTGGAAAAATCCCATTGACCACCGCTTGATGGAACTTTCCACTCTCCAGGAGCCCATCTGGAAGAGTAATTCATCGCAGCTTGATTATCTGTATCATTGTCATCTCCCCAATAGCTTAAAGCATAAGCATAGGGAGGAATAGATCTAAAGTTATAATAATTCACAGTAAATGCGGCCAAGTCTGCTTCTGAAGAAAAATATTTTTGAGGGGTAATATCACCCTCAGGCGTTTGGTCAAGAAAATCATTACAGGAAGCTAAGCAGATAATTACAAGCCCCATAATCACATTTAAATATCTCAGTTTCATAATAACATAGTTTTAAAGATAATTTATAAGGTAATATTCATGCCAAAAGAGAAATTCTTTGTCAAAGGATAAGTTTTGCTCAATCCATCATCATAACCTCGAGCATCGATAATCTCCGGATCACCCAGTCTCGTAAAGTTAGTTATTGTAAACAAATTCTCCGCCGATACAAAGAAGCGCAAAGACTGAACATATATTCTTTTCGTAAGCTGTTGAGGAAGTGTATATCCTATCGTAAGATTCTTCAACCTGCAATAAGCAGCATTCTGCAGGTATCGCGTTTGCGTGTAATTATTTCTACTACTTCTCCAATTCGGACGAGGATAGTAGCTATCCAAATTTTCCCCCAAAGGACTATTAGAATCACGGAAATAGTCAAGATGCTCTTTAAAACCTATTGCCTGCCACTTGTTGATTCCACATGCCCCCCAGAAAACAGCGTCACTTCTACCTGGTGCATAGTCTCGTTTAAGAGTACCCTGGAAAAATACTTTAACATCTATTCCTTTCCAGGCCGCAGTCATATTGAGTCCAAAATTATACCTTGGAGTAGAATTCCCAATAATTTTCAAATCGCCGGCATTATCAGCTCGATTCTCTCCATTATTAACTTTATGATCGCCGTTTATATCTGCATACATTACGTCTCCAGCAGCCCAATTACTACCAAGAGAACTTTGATCTGCATTCTTTAGATGCTGATCCATCTCTTCTTGACTCTTAGCAATCCCTACTGTCTTATATCCCCAAATATCCCCTAAATGAGCTCCTTTATAATAAGTTTGTCCTAAATCTTTGGAATCATTGGGGTATTTGTCTATAACAACTTTACTATCGCTCAATATCAGGTTAATACCATATTCAAATGTATTAATACGATCACGCCACGAAATTTGCAAATCCCATCCTTTAGAGGTCATATCAAGATTATTAACTTTTGGTGTAGCTGTTCCTAAAATAACAGGAAGCTCTGGAGCCGGACCAACCATATCATAAGTTTTTCTTTGGAAATAAGAGAAAGATCCTGTCAAGCGATTATTAAATGCGCCCCAATCAAGACCGACTTCCCAAGTCCTACTTTTCTCCCAAGTAAGCGTTGCTGAAACCAAAGATGGCTCACCAGAGACATTTGGCTTTTTACCATCAATCAGCCATTCTCCTCCTTGGTTCGCATAATACATTGTTGAATAAAATGGATACCAACTATCAGTATTCTGATTTCCCAATTTTCCCCAAGAAGCTCTCAACTTAAGCGAATTCACATACTCTTCTATTGGTTTCCAAAAATTCTCTCTCGCAATATTCCAACCTACAGAGAAAGACGGGAACCAATTCCATCGATTATTACGTAGGAACCGAGAAGATCCATCATACCGCAAATTGCCTTCAAAAAGATATTTACCCAAATAATCATAATTCAATCGGCCAAAAAATCCTGCAGTCGTCCACTTCTCTGGTTTCCCATCAACTTTGGGATTTTTAGATGTAGTGTGCAAGGTAGGTAAATTAGCAACAATGCCATATTGTTGCCCTGAGAACCAGTTTTGATGCATTTCTTCACTTTGGAAACCAGTCATAATCTTGAAATTATGAGCATCTTTCAAAGAAAGACTATATTCCGCCCAAATATTGGGATTAAAATAATTCTGCTTCAGATAATACTCTTTTACAGAGTTGTTTTGGTTATTGGTAGCATAAGGATTATTGTCAACATCATATCCATACGTAGTCAACCATTCAATATGTTGATTATTTGTATTGATGCGATAATTGAGTTCTGCATTGACAACCAATCCTTTAACCGGTGTAAAACACAAGGCAAGTTGCTGAGCTATTACATCCTCTTGATTCTTATGACGCCCTCCTGTGGTAAGTTCCGAGATAAATGATTCCGGAACATAATGCCCATTGGGATCCTTCGCTGGAATAATTGGCCAGTAGCGGCAGACATTGTGATAGAAAACATTATTATCTATAAAGGTAGGACCATTATAATCGGTACGAGTAAATCGCATGGAATAGGTTGCCTTTACCCATTTAGTTAGTTGTGCGTCAACCTTTGAAGTAAGATTATACCTATTCTTCTTATCTCTCCCATGGCGGAGTAAACCTTGGCGGCTCAACACATCACCAGAGAAGTAGTAATGAATCCCTTCTGATCCCCCAGTAGCACTGACAGCATGCTCTTGAGAAAAACTATTTGTAAAATGCTCTTTCAACCAATCCGTATTTCCAACAGGCAGCAAATCATTTACATCCCATACCTCCCAATGGTTAGTACCAGGATTTTTAAACATGGTTGGCTTAGAGCGATCAGACATCGCAGCTTTGATTTGTTCAAGTTTCGCATCACTAAACCATATACCTGATCCCCCATATTTACTTGCGTCATTCATGTAAAGAGCCCAAGAATAGGAATCCATCATTTCCGGCATATTCATTGGCATTCCAAATCTGAAGTTATTATTATAGCTCACTCTGGCTTTTCCTGCCTTACCAGTTTTTGTAGTAACAAGAATAACTCCACCTGCTGCACGAGACCCATATATTGAAGATGATGATGCATCTTTTAATACTGAGATATTGTCAACATCTTCAGGATTCAATGTTGACAAGTCTCCCTCCATTCCATCAATAAGCACTAAAGGCGTTACTGAAGAACCTGCGCCAATAGTCCCTCGACCACGTATATTAAACGTTTCTGAGGAGTTAAGGCTTCCCCCACTAGCTCCAACAGAGAAGTTCATACCAGGAACGACACCTTGAAGAGCATCTACGACAGAATTAACTGGACGAGCTGTTATATCTTTTGCACTAACGGTGGACACGCTACCTGTTAAATCAGCTTTCTTTTGAGAACCAAATCCTACCACGACAATTTCATTCAATGTCATATCGTCTGCTACCATCGTGACGTTTATAGATCCTCCTGTCCAAACGATATCAACATCCTTATATCCAATGTAAGAAATGTGGAGAGTTACTCCGCGCTGAATTCCTGATATTGAAAACCTTCCATCCACATCAGAAACAGCGCCTATCTTTCCTCCTCTAATCGAAATAGTTGCACCAATGATCGGATCTCCACTATTATCATGGATGATTCCTGTACATAAATCCTTCTGTTGCAAAATAGAGTTGCCAATCGGCCCGGGTGAAACAGCATAAACGTTTCCTCCCCAAAGAGCGAGGCAAAGAGCCAACGCCCATGAATAAATCTTTTTAGTCATAGATTATTAATGTTTATGTTTAACAAATAGAAATGCTCTCTCCGACTTTCATCTTATAATGTAAGACCTGCTTCGTTGATGGTGACACTATTGAGAAGTCGCCACCCTTCTCAGAAAATACTTTCAATTTGATTATCCTCCCATTGCGCATCGTTGCCGAGACGAGGAATGCACCTGGCAGTCGTAAATTATTAAATGAAACATCCCTCCATTTATGAGGAATTGCTGGGAATACATATGCAATGCCCCGATGACTTTGCAGTAACATTTTCTGTATTCCAGAAGCGAATGCGAAATTACCTTCAAGCGAGAAAGTTCTTCCCCTAAACTGCCCTGCATCCTTACTCCCTTGATTCCCATTAAGGCAAAATGTATTCTGAGAAACATAATGATGGACAAACGTCTTTAATGCCTTATATGCGTTCTCGCCATTTTGTGCCATAGCCTCAAGATTAGCCATCCATACATAACTGAAGCCCCACCATTCTTCTACACCTACATCCCAAAGCTTATCTAATGTAGACCGGATTATCATCTTTGATTTTTGATCATCGTACCAATCAATTAATGCAAGAGGGAAAATTGCCATTGCATGAGAAAGATGCCGGTGAGAAACAACCGGAACTCTTTCTGCTAACATCAGAGCCCCATCTTCATCTACATAATAATCAGGAAGTTGACTCTCTAATAATGCCCAATGCCTTTCTTCGTCCCATAAAGATAAGTGATGTGCCATTTCTGAAGCAATGTGAAAAGCAAAACGTGTGAGAGCCAAATCATTATTGGTAAATCCAGAGAACCATGCTTGCAAGGTATTTCTATTAAGTTCCGGACTTGAGCTAAATTCTAATGTTCTTTTACCTACATTATTTAATGAAGTCTGTTGTTCAAGGAATCTGGCAATTTCCTTCACAAAAGGATATGCCCTCGTCTTTAGGAAAACATCATCAGCTGTATACTTCCAATGCAAATAAAAATATTGAGCAAGCCATGCTCCTGTCGTTTGTGACATAGCATATTGAATCCAGCCCCCTAAAGGCTCTCCTGTTAAAGAGCAAACGCCAGGGACGTTTAGTCCTTCTTTTCCAAAATATTGCTTAGTGTACTTTTTATAAACATCTTGCTGATCCCATAATGTATTGACAAAGCCCATGCTCTCTGAAACATGGTTCCCTTCATAAGCAGGCCAATAACTTAGCTGCGTATTCAAATCATGATGATAGTCTCCTTTCCAAGGGGGTAAATGCCCATCATCAGCAGTCCATACTGCCTGCAAAGATATTGGATAAGCATGAGACCGAGCTACAGACCCAAACTTATACATATCATTATCATATTCCTTTTGTAATTCAACGTCAGGAATAGTTACAGATGACGCATTCCAATATTTTTTCCAATACGCCAAATGAGCATTGAGATCATGGATAAATCCACGTGATAAAGCCGCATGTACGTTACTTTCCGCATTTAATGAAGAATGTGTACTTGTTATGCTCCAAACTCCGTAGATAGAATTCTTAACTCTCTTCCAAGAAACAGCGACATCATAACTAAAGCCATTATATCCTAATTGATGATAAGTAATTGTTGTGCCTTTTTTTCCAAGTATACCTTGAGGATATCCTAGCAAAGCTACATCCTGACCGCCCGAAAAAGCAGTACTCGCTTTAACATCAGCACTTTCATATCGAGGCATTATAATCTCAGGGGTAAAATTAGAGGGAACATGATTAAAAACAAACCAACCTATGGGCTCATGGGCTGACACAAAAGTTTGCAAAGAAGATCCATTCATCCAATCTACCTTACAAACCGCTGTTTTAAGAAATAGATGGACGTATTTTACTTTCCCCAATACCTTCATGGGAAATTCTAATGCTGCCCCAGGTATTTTGGAGGGAGCGACAACATTATCATATGGAATATCAAAATGGTCTTGGACTGGCTGATAATTATGATTCCTTATATGCTGCTTTACCCACTCAAATGTATATGTAGGATCATCAAAGTAGTGCATAGGGCGTAAATCCCATAAATCTGTTCGATCAAGGGCGAAACGCAGATTTCCTCCTTTTTCCCAGATCAATGCCCCAACGACACCGTTTCCAAGTGGAATTGCTTCATCCCATCTCTGGGCAAGACTATTGAAAGTCAAATCACTACTTGAAGCATTATTCCATATAGACGAGGCTCTACCAAAGTAGGAAAAGCAGCCAAAAATTATCAACAAAAAGAAAAATTTTCCCATAATAAACATTGCATTATTCAGAAAATACATCTAAAGCCAAATTGCCCCCGTCAAAAGAGTTAAAGGGACAAATGGCTAATAGATCTTATTTGATTGCCCTCATCTCTCCAGGTTTCATATTCAATGTAATAACTTTCCCTGAAGAAGGGGAAATAACTTTCGTTTGCCCTCCTTTCTCAGAAAAGATATTAGCAGAGACAACTTTCCCCTGCTTTAGGACAGCAGAAACTAAGAAAGCACCTTCTGCACGTAAATTCTTGAAGGATACATTTTTCCACGAGGCCGGGATAGCAGGAAAGATTTTTATCACACCTCGCTGACTTTGCATCAACATTTGTTGAATGCCAGACGCAAATGCAAAATTTCCCTCTAATGTAAAGGCACGATCTGTATAGTCAGAGATTCCCTTCCCACTTTGATCTCCATTCAGGCAGAAAGTGTTTGGAGAAACAAAATTCTGAGCAAATGTTCTTAGAGCTTTGCAAGCTGCCTCGCCATTTCTTGCTCTTGCCTCCAAATGGGCCATCCATACGAACGTGAATCCCCACCATCCTTTTGTACCAACCTCCCAGGATTTATCCAATGTCGAACGAATAATTTTTTGCGCTTGAGGACCATCACTCCAATCGATCAGTTCTAAAGGAAATATCGCCATTGCATTAGAAAAATGACGATGTGTGAAATCTGGATAATCTTTAGCAACTGTTAATGCGCTATCACTTGTCATATAATAATCAGGAAGCTGACTTTCCATTAATTTCCAATGGCGTGAATCTTCGTCTAATCCTAAATGCTTTGCCATCTCAGAAGACGCCCTAAAAGCAAACTTTGTTAGGGATAAATCATAATTTGTAAACTTAGGGAACCACGCTTGTAGCGAATTCCGATTCATTTCAGGACTAGAACTGTATTCAAGCGTGCGCTTACCGTCAGGTCCTATTGTTGTCTGTTGCTCTAAGAAGGTTGCAACTTCTTTTATAAAAGGATATGCACGGGCTCTTAAAAAATTGTCATCAGCAGAGAATTTCCATTGCCAATAGAAATATTGAGATAACCATGCACCTGTTGATTGTGACATTGCATACTGGATCCAACCACCTAAAGGCTCTCCTGTTAAAGAGCAAACGCCAGGGACGTTTAATCCCTCTTTCCCGAAATATTGCTTAGTATACTTTTTATAAGCATCCTGTTGATTCCACAATGTATTGACAAAGCCCTGGCTTTCTGAGAGATGGTTACCTTCGAAAGCAGGCCAATAACTCAACTGAGTATTTAGATCATGATGGTAATCTCCTTTCCATGGGGGAAGATGTCCATTGTCAGCAGTCCATACTGCCTGAAGGGGTACAGGATAGCCATAGGAACGGGCTGATGCGCCAAATTTATACATATCATTATCATATTCCTTTTGTAACAGATCATCTGGCACACTAACTGAGGATGCCCCCCAATACTTATTCCAAAAACCTAAATGTTCTTTAAAATCGGAATCCATCCCTCTTTTCATTGCATTGAGAACATCCCTTTTAGCTTGGTCTTTAGACAAAGTTGTACTGATACTCCAAACGCCACATATGCCATCAGCGGTACGCTTCCATGTAACTGCCACTTCATAACTGAAGCCATTATAACCTGGCTGGTGATAAACTATCATATTACCGGTTTTCTTCAAGCTACCTTGTGGATAGCCTAATTGCGCGACATCTTGTCCACCAGAAGGCCCCTGCCTTTTATCCGCTTTAGTCTTTTCATAGACTGGCATGATTATTTCTGGAACAAAAGAGGATGGCACTTTTTTAAAAACAAACCAACCTATAGGTCTTGTTGCCGAAACAAAAGTGCGTAAGGAAGCACCATTCTTCCATGTCACTTGGCAAACAGCATCCCCTAACAACAATCTGACTTCTGTAGGTGAACCTAATAATGAAAGAGGAAATTCTAATGCAGCACCTGGTATTTTCGCTGGCGCAGCATTAGCCTCATAAGGGGCATCAAAATGATCTTGAACAGGTTTATAATCTTTGGCTCGAATATGTTGCTTAACCCACTCAAAGTTGTAGGTTGGGTCATCAAAGTAATGCATTGGACGCAAATCCCATAAATCCGTTCTGTCTAAAGCAAAACGCAATTTTGCATTCTTCTGCCAAATGAGTGCCCCTACGACCCCATTCCCTAAAGGGATGCCTTCATCCCAGTTTTTAGCAAAATGACTAAAGATTAAATCACTTTTTTTTGATGGCTTGTTTGCATGCAAAACTTGAAAGGAAGACAAGCAGATGCAGCAGACTAACAATAAAACTTTTTTCATGTTTTTTAAGTTGATGATTAGAGAATATATATGTTAGATGATCTCTAGCTAGGATTTTATTTTTATCCCAACTCACTGTAAATACGATTAATAAGTTTGAAGCGAGCAATGATTATAGCTTATTCATCACAACGCAAAAGCCCTATAAAACTTTCAGATAATTTTTTATATATTTTGCAATTCCTAATTATACTTTTTCTTTTAACTAATTGGACTTGGAGGAACAGATGTCTATCAATGACTTAGATTCTCCACGCTTCATCATATATTTGAATACTTTCCCTGTAACTGGAGATGCAATAGAAAAAGCTCCCCCCTTCTCAGAATATACCTGTAAATCCACTATACGCCGATCTCGCATCTCTGCCGAAATCAAGAAGGCACCTTCTGCTCGCAAATTCCGAAACGAAACATTTGACCACGAAGAAGGAATTGCTGGGAATATATATACTGTTCCGTTATGACTTTGCATCAACATTTTATGAATAGCAGACGCAAATGCGAAATTACCTTCTAAAGTAAAAGAACGGTCTGTATAGTCAGAGACACCCGTGCCACTTTGATCACCATCTAAATGGAACGTATTTGGAGAAACAAAACACTTGGTAAAAGTCTTTAATGCCTCATAAGCTTTATCTCCATTTCTGGCTAAAGCTTCCAAATTAGCCATCCACGCAAAAGTCGCGCCCCACCATCTTTTCGTGCCCGCCTTCCAACATTTATCAAGTGTTGAGCGTATTATTTTCTGAGATTGGGGACCATCCGACCAATTTATTAAACCTAACGGACATATTGCTAAGGCAGTTGAGAAATGATAATAAGAAAAATCCGAACACCCTTCTGCAACTATTAAAGCACTATCTTCATCTAAAATAAAATTTGGCAACTGATTTTCTAAAGACTTCCAATGTTTAGCTTCATTCTTTAAGGATAATTTGTTTGCCATTTCTGATGATGCAGAAAAAGCAAATTTCGTTAATGCCAAATCATAATTAGTGAACTTAGGGAACCAGGCTTCTAATTCATTTCTATGTGTGGCTGGGCTCGAACTAAATTCAAAAGTACGTCTTCCATCAGGATTAACGCATGTTTGCTGCTCTAAGAAGGTTGCGACTTCCTTCATAAAAGGATAAGCTCGCGTTTTTAAGAACACATCATCAGATGAATATTTCCATTGCAAGTAGAATTGCTGTGCGAGCCATGCACCTATAGTTTGAGACATTGCATATTGAATCCATCCTCCCAATGGCTCGCCAGTGAGGGAACAAACACCAGGAATATTCATCCCACCTTTACCAAAATATTGCTGGGTATATTTCTTATATACATCTTGTTGATTCCATAATGTATTTACAAATCCCATAGCCTCTTTGAGATGATTACCTTCGAACGCTGACCAATAACTCATTTCTGTATTCATATCATGATGGAAATCCCCTTTCCAAGGTGGCAAATGTCCATTGTCGGCCGTCCATACAGATTGTAGAGAAATAGGATATCCATAAGATCTTGTCACAGAACCCAACTTATACATATCGTTATCATATTGTTTTTGTAGCTCTTGGTCTGGCAGAGATACCGTAGATGCTGCCCAATAGTTCCTCCAAAATTTCAAATGTTCATTAAAATCTATGCCGAAGCCACGTTTTAAAGCGGAAATGGCATCTTGCTCTGCATTATCCTTTGACAAAGAAGAGCTAATACTCCAAATACCATAAAGACTTTTACCAAATCTTTTCCACTTCACAGCTACCTCATAAACAAATCCTCCATAGCCTTTCTGACGATAAACTAAAGAATTTGCTTCCACTCGAACAGAACCTTGTGAATAGCCTAACTTAACGATATCCTGTCCTCCTGCAGGTCCGCTATTCTTTTCTGCTTTATCTTTTTCATATTGAGGCATAATGATTCGAGGCACAAAGGATGAAGGAACGTTTTCAAACAAAAACCATCCAATAGGTTTTGTCGCAGATACAAAAGTTTTCAAAGTAGCGCCATGATCCCATTTCATTTCACAAACAGCAGTTTTTAAAAGCAGACGAACTTTTGTAGGAGCCCCCAGAGATTTTAAAGAAAATTCCAAAGCTGCTCCTGGAATTTTTGAAGGAGCTGCTAATTGATCATACGGTTTATCAAAATGCTCTTGTACCGGCTTATAATTTTTGGCACGTATATGTTCCTTGACCCATTCAAAGGTATACTGAGGATCATCAAAATATGGCATAGGACGTAAATCCCATAAATCAGTCCTATCCAGAGAAAACCGCAAATTTCCATCTTTTTGCCATAATACAGCTCCAACGACTCCATTTCCCAATGGTATGCCTTCATCCCACTTCTTAGATAGCGAATCAAAAGACAAATCACTAATTGACCTCTCTTCCAAAGAATTACTTGTGGGAAGAAGTACATTTTGCAACGGATTCTTTTCTCTACATTCACTAATTCCTAAATTAGGCGAATTTGCCGATCCGGAAATACCCCCCCTAAAATCATTGTTAGCATCAATAGGCTCACGTTTCTTTTCATCACAAAAATCTTTATTAAGGTTTAATTTTAATGTTATTAACGCCCTTAAATATAGAAAATGTTATTTTAACTCCCAAATATTTAATGCGCTTTTTTACGCGAAATCTATATTTTTCTTTCGTTTACGCACACAAGAAACAGCAATCAATTATTAATTCATTATTTATACTATTGCATGATTAATAAATGGTAAAAAGCCTTCTTTCATTACAACCTCTGTTTTTTTACCATTTCGGGAAAATCAATCGTCACCACATGCATCATAAAAGAATCTCCATAGAATCATTCCTAAACTACAGTGCCTCCATGCCTCTCAATCATTTTGTCCATCTTTTCTTTTAAGTTTGTCTATTGTTACGAGGGATTTTTCTCTATAACTTTGCAGTGGATTTAAAATTCTGACTAAATGAAAAGAATCGCATTGACATTATCTTTATGCTGGTTATTCATCAGTATCCATGCGCAGAAATCCATAGACCTGAGTGGCCGCTGGCTATTTCATGAAGGCGGTGAGGAGATACCCGCCCAGTTTGATGACTCAATTCGATTACCAGGTTCGATGCTGACCAATGGCAAAGGGGATGAGATTTCACTTCAGACTCCTTGGATGATGGAAATTGATGAGCGCAATCCTTATTATCATGGGACGTTCTATGCCAAGTATCGCCAACCGGGAAATATCAAGGTGCCGTTTATCCTGCAACCTGAGAAATACTATGTAGGTCCTGCCTGGTACCAACGGGTAATTGAGATCCCCAAGTCTTGGAAGAATCAGACCATCAAGCTGAATATGGAGCGTGCCCACTGGGAATCTGTGGTATATGTGGATGGCACAAAGGTGGGATCGAACAACCGTCTATGTGCACCCCAGGAGTATGACCTTTCTTCTTATCTCACGCCCGGTCGGCATACGTTAAGTATTCTTGTGGATAATCGGATCAAGGATATTGACCCTGGTGAGAATGGACACAGCATCAGTGACAATACACAGGGACTTTGGAATGGTATCGTTGGGAATATCAGCCTGAATGTCTATCCTCGGGTATGTTTCGATCGGATAGATGTCTACCCTTTGCTCTCAGCCCATACCATCACGGTAAAGATGAATGTGACAAATGCCGGGAAAAAGGTAAAGAATGCAGATCTACAAATCGGCGACCAACATTTCCAACAAGTTCTATCTCCTGGGAACAATCATATCGAGAAGACCATAGCCATTCCAGAGGGAGTGGAATACTGGGATGAATTCCATCCAAACCTCTACAAGCTGAGCGTAGCAGTGTCTGTAAATAAGGAACGGGACGAGCGGATGATTACCTACGGCTGTCGTGAATGGGGGCATCAGGATGGCACGCTTACCCTGAACGGGCATCCCGTTTTCATGCGCGGAAACGTGGATTGCTGCACGTTCCCCCTCACTGGATACCCTTCTTTTGACAAGTCCTATTGGCAACGTGTTTTTAGTGTTTACAAAAATTATGGACTCAACCATGTGAGGTTCCATTCCTGGTGCCCACCGGATATCGCCTTCGAGGTAGCTGACGAGATGGGGATCTATTGCTATGTCGAATGTTCTTCTTGGGCGAACCAGTCAACGACATTAGGGGATGGGAAACCCATCGACGATTTTATCTACCAAGAATCGGAAGCCATCGTGAAGGCTTATGGTAACCACCCGTCTTTCTGCATGATGTCTTATGGCAACGAACCGGCTGGGAAGAATTGTACTTCTTATCTTCGGAAGTTCGTTACTTATTGGAAAGCAAAGGACAACCGCAGGATCTATACAACAGCCGCAGGCTGGCCCAATATCGAGGAAAGCGACTGGCTGAGTGACGCAAATCCTCGTATCCAACTTTGGGGCGCAGGACTAAAAAGTATCATTAACGCACAGGAGCCCTCCACACGGTATGACTGGTCAGGGTACGTATCAAAGTTCCACCAGCCTATCATCAGCCATGAGATCGGTCAATGGTGTGTCTATCCCCGGTTCGAGGAAATCAAAAAATATACAGGTGCTTTCAAGGCACATAACTTCGAGATATTCCAGGATCGCCTCCGCGACAATCACCTGCTTCAGTATGCTGACAGTTTTCTGTTAGCTTCTGGTAAATTGCAAGTACTTTGCTACAAGGCTGATATCGAAGCAGCATTACGGACCAAGGACTTCGGAGGGTTCGAGCTATTGGGATTAAATGATTTCCCTGGACAGGGTACTGCCCTAACGGGTGTCGTGGATGTCTTTTGGGATGACAAAGGGTATGTTACCAGTAAGGAATACAGTCGGTTCTGCAATAGCCTTGTCCCCTTGGCAAGAATGGACAAATTAGTCTACAACAACGACGAGGTCTTCCGTGCAAGTGTTGAGGTTGCCGATTACCAAGAACCCATCCGCGGAGCACAGGTGATCTGGGGAGTAGAAGACCAAGCTGGCAACCTCCTGAAGTCAGGTAAGTTGGATCCCAAGGACATCACAATCGGGAATTGCCAGAAGATGGGCAACATCGAATTCCCTTTAGACTTCGTGACCACTCCACAGCAACTGAATCTTGAGGTGACCGTTAATGGCAGGAGCAATGACTGGAATTTCTGGGTGTACCCCCAACATGAAGTCCAGACGAGACGAGACATCTTAGTCACAGACACCCTTGATACACATGCCATACGGGTATTGCGTCAAGGAGGTAAAGTATTGCTGTCGTTAGGTCGTGGCAGGGTAAGCAAGGAATATGGCGGAGACGTGGCAGTTGGCTTCTCCAGTATTTTCTGGAACACCTTATGGACAAATCATTGTCCGCCACATACCTTAGGCATTCTCTGTGATCCCAAGCATCCTGCCTTCAGAGAGTTCCCGACTACGTATCACAGCGATTACCAGTGGCAGGATGCAATGAGCCTTTCCGATGCGATCCGCTATGACAAGATTTCCAAGGATATTCGTCCGATCGTCCGCATCATTGATGATTGGTTCACGGCTCGCCCCTTGGCAATGGTTTTCGAGGTAAAGGTTGGCAAGGGATCCATGGTCGTTTCTGGTGCAGACTTGATGAATGGTCTGGATAAACGGACATCAGCACGTCAACTCCGTAAGAGCCTGATAGATTATATGTCGAGTACCGACTTTAAGCCGGCTGTATCTGTCGAGATAGATACATTACAACAACTCTTTTTAAATGTATCTCCTCCGACCAACAGATAAGATTAAGTGATCACCACAGGCCTCGGTCTGTGGTGATCGCATTGATGGAATGGAATACAGTATCAAGCCATTGGAAGCGTTCTGTTAGCGAATGATTGACGCTTTCTCTCTTAACGCTTCAGGTCTTTGTCAGTCATTGCTGCCACACAGGAATCCGACCACACATTTTCCGCAGTCTCTACCATGTCGATAATCGTATAGATCGGTAGGATGATGCCCATGATGCCTACGGGAGCACCCTGTCCTGTCATCAGCGAGAGTGTAAGGAAGTAGCAGCCCATGGGTACACCGGCATTACCAATGGCAGAGACCACGGCAATAAGAAGCCACAGCAGCATCATCGACAAGGTGAGATGGGTTCCGCCGTTTTGCATCACGAAGAGGGAGGTGACGAGGATGAAAGCTGCGCAACCATTCATGTTGATGGTGGTGCAGATAGGCAGCACAAAGCGTGAAACCTTTGGGGATACACCTGCACGCTTTTCCGCTGTATCCATGGTCACGGGCAGTGTGGCCGCCGAACTCTTGGTGAAGAATGCCATCAGCACGGCAGGCAGCATACGACCGAAGTGACGCACGGGGTTGATGCCCCGGATCAGGAGGAAGAACGGAAGGATGACAAAGAACTGCAGGACGTTGCCTCCAAGGATAACCGCCACATAACGACCTAACGAGTTGGCTACAACCCCCGCTGACACCTGTGCGCTGAGCTGCGCAGCAAAGGCAAGGATGCCTAAAGGCAGGGCCCAGATGAGGGCACGGATGAGCATAAAGAGAATGTCTTGCAAGCCTAACAGCAGATTCATCACCGTGTCGCGACGAGGACTTGCCGGCATCTTCGACAGAGCAATGCCCACAGCAGCAGCTACGAGCAGCAGCGAGAGCACATTAGCCTCTAAGAAAGGCTGTACGAGATTGTTGGGTATCACCGAAAGAATATGGTCATAATAAGTCTCTCCACCTAATGTCTTGGGGATGGACACTTGCCCTCCCGCAACCATCTGGGCGGGTAGGTTGCCAGGGCGGATGAGCAGGTAGAGGATGAGACCCACGGCTGCGGCAGCGATGGTGGTGAGCAGCGTATAGGTCACGGCATGGCGGAAGATGCGCCCAGTATCCTTCTGTGTACCGATGGAAGCCAACGTAGTTGTGATAGCCAACACGATGGTGGGCACAGCGAGGAACTGGAACAGGCGGGTGTATATAGTGGCGATGAACGTCATCAGTGCGTTGAGACCCTGCTGCCCCAACATACCGAGCACAGTGCCCACGACAAGGGCTCCTATCCAAAGCACGAGCTGCCGCCGGTTCTTCACTACATTCTGATTGACTTGCGTGTTATCTTGATTTACTTGATCCATAGAAATCCTTTTTTACTATTCTTCTAACGTAGGAGGACTGGGAAATATTTTATAGAGATGGTCTTCTCCTTGATCATCGGTCGATTTTGTGCAATGATATCAGCATACAACCTACTACGGTTCCCTTTTTCTCACCATTTCTGATGATTTCCCAGCTTTTTTAAAACCCTATTTTTCGGTATTGTATAGAACGGACCACATTCTTAACTTTGCACTTGAATTTTTAACAAGTGGAATATGAGAAAACTTTTATTATTAATCTGCATGATCCTATCTTTCTCCGAGATATCCTTGGCAGAGAATAAGAGAGCAATTTTAATGGTGCATTATGGAACAGCAAATGATACAAGTAGAGCCAAGAACCTCGATGTCTTGAACAAGAAGGTAGCGGAAGCTTTCCCCGGATATAAGGTCGTAGAGGCCTATTCCTCTAATATGGTGATCGCGGCTCTTGCCAAACGGGGGATTCATAAGGATCATATCCGAGAATCGCTACAGAAGTTGCGACAGCAAGGATATACAGATGTGACCATTCAGACATCCGATCTGCTTGATGGCGTGATGACCGCCTTGATCGACGATGTAGCAGGAGAAATGCGGTCGGATTTTGATACGATCCGTATTGGGAGACCACTGCTTTGGGGATTAGATGACTGTAAATGGATCACAAAGGTGCTAACTACACGCATCGCGGCTGAATCCAACGGCATTGTCTTCTTAGTGGGACATGGAACAGAAGGACCAGCCAACGCTATTTATTCCGAACTGGATTATGTTTTGCAGGATATGGGGCATCATCATTATCATGTTGTTACCATTGAAGGATATCCTAACTTTGACAATGCCGTAAAAATCCTAAAAGAAGGGGATCACAAACAAGTTACCCTTTACCCACTTCTGATGGTTGCTGGTAATCATGCCGTAAAGGATATCAACGGGACCTGGAGACAAAAACTCACAGAGATGGGATATCAAGTGCAAGTCATCCAGGAAGGTCTTGGCTCCATAAAAGAAGTTCAGGACCATTTGATCTCTCAAATTAGAAAATTAATCAATCAATAAGGAAGACATGAAAAAGAAAGTTTTAGCTTTGATCCTTCTCCTATGCGGGATTTTAGCGAATGTTTCAGGACAACAAAAGATGAAGAAAGATTCAAGTATGACCAATACGGTTCACCAATTGAACCCGGTTGTCGTAACGGGAAATGGGCATCATGAATACCTAAGGTCCTCGACAACTCCGGTCCATGTGATGACATCTCAAGACATCCATCAACAGGGTGTAAGCACATTCAGTGATGCTCTTACCCATTTGATGCCGAATGTAGAGTTCATGCCGAATGCCATGGGATCTTATCTCCGGTTGAACGGCTTGGGTAACAAATATGTGCTTATCTTGATCAATGGCAAGAAATTGGTTGGCGATATTTCTGGTAATGTGGATATTGACAGGATCAACATGGGAGAGGTGAAACGAATAGAAGTGCTCAATGGGGCTGCCTCTTCTCTTTACGGGAGTGATGCCATCGGAGGCGTGATCAATATCATTACGGACCAGCCGAAGAGCCAACTCGTCAGCGTCACGGCAAGCTCGCGTTTCTCGGGGAAAGGGCAACAAACGACAAGCGCAAGCCTGAATATCAATTACAAGGGATTCGGAAGTTACACGAACTTCAAGCACGAAGAAGCCGACAGCTATCGTAACAATCCTTTAGAATATATCAAAGGTAATTCAGGGGATACCCAAGAGAATGTGGACCCACTCTTCCTCGGATACCATACAAATGGGATCGGGCAACGCTTCACCTATTCTCCTTTTGAAGCTTTGTCCTTCTATGGGGGCGTCAATTATTCCTATAAGAAAACAGACCGCCCTCTCCCCGTTGAGGGAAAGGAAGGCGGATATACCTACGACCTGCGTTATAAGTCACTGCGTTTTGACGCCGGTGCGCAATATAAAATAACACAGCACAATTCCCTGCAATTTGACTTGATCAGTGACAACTACCGATACGGTTATGAGTATAACTCTGCCGCGACAGGGAATTACTACAACGGGCTTTATGACATGAAGAAGAAACAGCAATATTATGAGACAGAACTGAAGAGCATCAACCATTTCACGACAAACTCTACAACCACTTTTGGTCTTGACTGGCGCAATGATTTCTTGTTGGCAACTGCTGGTAGCACAGACAATCATGCCTATACGCAATCTGTGTATGCCCAGCATGACATGCAGGTAATGAATAACTTACGTGCTACTTTTGGACTGCGTTACGACAATCATGAAACGTTCGGAAGTAATTTCTCTCCCAAATTCGCAATGAATTACACTCCTGGCAATTTTAGCTTCCGCTTCAACTATGCCCGTGGATTCCGTGCCCCAGGGTTGGACGAACTTTATTACCACTATTATAAGTCAAAGATGGGTGGTAAACCGGTTGTTACTTTCGGCAACAAGAACCTCGATCCGGAAACCAGCAATTATCTTTCCTTGAGCACGAGTTACACAACACGTCGTTTCTCTTTGACAGTGATGGGGTACTTGAACTTCATTAAGGACATGATCATTAAAGAGAACCTTGCCATTGATGATGCTGCTAAGGAAATGCTGAAAAAAGAATTCCCCGATGATATCACCGATGCCACATTCAATAAACTGACTTACTATGGTCAATATGTGAACAGTGACAAAGGGATTGTCAAGGGCTTAAATCTTAATGTGAGCTATCTAATCACGAATGACTTGAACGTGACCGCCAACTATGCGTACACTTATGCACGCACGAAAACTGGTGGGGCGTGGAAAGTCCTCGACAGAAGTGTAAGGAACTCTGCTACAGCAGCTATCAATTATGGTCATTCATGGGGTGTTTATACATTGAATGCCAACTTGAACGCTCGTTTCCAGAGCCGCACTTACTTTAATGATTATGAGGATGCACCTGGATATGGCACTGTCAACCTGAACACAACGCATACTTTCAAATTCAACAAGTACCTGACCTTGGAACCTAGTCTGGGCATTGAAAACCTTTTTGATAAGGTGGACAAGAGAATAGATACCTCTACCCGCCGTTACGCATTCCTCTCACCAGGTAGAGAGCTTGTCGTGGGAATGAAAGTCAAATTCTAACACAAACGTTCTGCATGAAAAGATGGTTTAGGAAATATCATAAATGGGTGGGCTTAGCGCTAACTCCTTTTATCATCCTATTTTGTGTTTCTGGTATCATTCTCAACCATCGCGAGGCTTTTTCATCATACGATGTCAGTCGGGCGTGGATGCCAGATACTTATACTTTCCACAATTACAATAATGGGATAATCAGGGGGACCATCGTTACCCACCAAGGTAACATTTTCGCTTATGGGATTGCAGGAGTCTGGAAGACAGACTCTTGCTTCTCCTATTTCACAGAATATAACCATGGTTTTCCGGAAGGGGTGGACAACCGTAGGATCCTGAATATGGTAGAGACTGCAGACTATCGTCTATGGTGCGTCACTCCCTATGCTGCCTACCAAATGGATGACTCAGGAAAATGGCATCTTGCCTTTGAGAGCCACACCGAATTGGAAGACATGACCACACGTGGTGATTCTTTGCTTATTCTTTCCCGCTCGGAGGTTTTGATTTCTTACCCTCCATATCAACACTTTATACCTCATGCGCTCCTGCCTCCTAACAAGCATTCTGTACGTAAAGTGAATTTTCTCTCTATGGTCAGGAAACTGCATAGCGGAGAACTATTCGGCTTAGGTGGACGCCTTTTTATGGATTTGATAGCAATAGTCATGATCATCTTATGCATAACAGGAATCATCTTTACAGTCCTAAAGTCTTCTATACGCCATTCTTCTCCTCAACATGTAGCGCGCAAGGCACGGCAAATGAAAGTCGATCTGGCCTGGCATAATCGGTTAGGACGATATCTGATCCTTTTTCTTTTATGGGTAACTGTCACCGGTATCTGCCTGAGAGCCCCCATGTCATCGATGCTCAGAAAAGTAAGCTTATCGAATCTTTCCTCTGGAGTGACCAGTAATCCCTACCAAGATCAGCTGAGAGGCATCCGGTGGGATCCTCTTACGTCTCAATGGCTGTTGATGACGACTAAAAAGATCTACCACATGAAAGACTTTGACTCTTCCCCTCAGGCGTTCACCCATCAACCAAAGATGAGTTCCATGGGGATTACGGTTTTCCAGCGCATGGACCGCACTTGGCTAATTGGATCGCTAAGCGGGCTCTATCAGTTAAACACAATGACAGGAGAGGCAAAGGAATATCCACTACCATTCGTTCATCATGCCCAAGTAGGCAAAGGACCGTCTATTGTCGGGTTTTGTAGTCTTCATCATCATTCTTTTATCTTTGAGAAACGATCAGGAGCTCATCCCCGTCTTCCCAAGATGCCAGAGGCATTGAAAAGACAACCTATCTCACTATGGAATGTCGCTGTAGAAGTACATACAGGAAGAATCTTTGCCGCATTCCTAAAAAAAGCCGTTTCTGGATATGTCCCTGTATGCGGACTTTTGTTGGTCATTCTCCTCATTACCGGATGGAAAGTGGGCAAAAGGAAAAGGTAACTCATGGATGGCATCATCATTAAGCGAATAATGCAGACCTCATCTGGCCAACGATGAATCAGGAACCGTTGAGGATCAATTTGGAACCTTAGAGATGATGCATGCCTAAAGATGGCTACTACAGCAACCGCGGTAAAGCGTGCTCATATGTAACCCCACTATGAAAATCATATTACGACAATTATGTTGATAATTGCAAAAATATGTTTATCTTTGCATTTACCAATGATCTTGAAGTAATATATTTATGGATAAGTTTACAAATAGCACTTTTAAGAAGTTAGCTCTTGCTGATGGCAACGAGGTAGCTTTTGATGCATTGTTTGTAGAGTATTATCCTAAGGTATTACAGTTTGCAATGCGTTTTTGCCATGATAAGAGCGAGGCAGAAAACATTGTCCAGGACCTATTTATGGAACTATGGATCAAGCGAGAACGCTTCTCAAAAATTGAGAATCTTGATAACTATTTATTCATTTCTGCTCGCAATGCGGCGATACGTTGTGTAAAGCAATCACTGATGCATTGTGAGCATGAGTTGGCTACAGACATTCAAGCCAACGATATGTCCGGCGACTTGAAGATGTGTTACGACGAACTTTATAATTTTATTTTTCGTGAGATAGACTCAATGCCTGAGCAGCGTCGGCGTGTGTTTATCATGAGCCGTGTTGATGGACTGAGCAATGCAGATATTGCACAGCGTCTCGGTATTAGCAAGCGTACCGTCGAAACTCATATATCAGCTGCTCTTACCCATTTGCGCAAGTTACTGCCATTACTCTCGATATTAACACTACTTAACTATCGGTAACTACGTGTGGTTTATGTCTTTTTCCTCTTTTAAGAGAGAACCATAAACCATTATGCAATCAGATTATACAAAATATTCAGAAATTACATCTAAAGACGAAGCTTTGCGTCGGTTATGGAATAAAGAGGTATCAGACATATCAGAACAAGAGATATCAGATGCACTTGGAATTTTCCGCTCCCGGCGATATGCTTATAGTCGTGCAAAACGTCGCAAGATGCGTGTACTGAACATCATAAAATATGCGGCGTTACTCCTTGCGCCTATTGTTACAGCTTTTTTAGTCTGGTACTATTCTGCAGAATATTATGGACAAGAGACGGAGTTGACGCAATATTATGTGCCTACAGGAAGAATGGATAGTCTGATATTGTCGGACAACACTTGCGTCAAGCTCGATGCTGGCACGTCAATCATTTATCCAACCCACTTCAGTAGTCACACTCTCAACAGAAATGTATACGTGAATGGTCGTTGTCATTTTATCGTTAGCAAGGATCCTATGCATCCATTTGTAGTGAATATGTATAATTTGAAGGTGAAGGTTTTAGGTACCCACTTCAGTATCGAATCATACAATGAGGACGACCAAATCAAGGTAACGCTGGAAGAAGGTCTTGTCGAAGTATTCGACAACAAGCAAGCGATAATGCTCCACCCCAATGAACAGTTGGTTTACAATCGCAAGGATGGTACCATGCAAAAGGGTCGTATTGACGCATTGGCTTATAACTCATGGGTAGAAGGCAATGTCGATTTTGCCTCGCAACCACTCTCTGTAATCATTAAAACCTTGGAACGCAGGTATGGGGTGAAATTCTCCGTAGATAAGAATATTAATCTCAACCGTTGCTACACCATGAACTTCAGAAAGGGAGAAACGATCGAACGCGTTCTCAAAGTTCTGTCAATGATCTCTGGGAACATACGATATAGTAAGAATGGCAACATGATTCAACTTTATTGATACTTTATATTCACCATATTTTAAACTAACCCAAACAACAATGAAGAACTTATTAAACAAAAAGACTGTAGCCACACTCACGCTATGCTTGTCGATGTCGGCGACAGTGCTCGGACAAAATCAGGTGATTCATCTGCAACAGACTAAGACCTCTATTTCCTCGATTATCAAGGCAATTCGGAAACAAACCCAGATGTCGGTAGACTTTTCACAGAACACTATCAATCTTAACAAAACAGTGAACTTGAAGTCAAAATCGATATCGCTTGGCGAAGCTATGAATCAGATTTTAAGTGGCAACGGCGACCTATCCTATAAAATTGTCGACCGCCATATCATTATCTTGAAGGGAAATAACACGCAACAAATAAAGAAGGCCCCAGATCGTGGAGCCAAATTTAAAATGAATGGTTGTGTGCTTGATCCAAATGGCGACCCGATCATAGGTGCCTCCGTGTTTGAGAAAGGAACCAAGAATGGTACCGTTACAGATATTAATGGCAATTATACCTTAATCTCAAACAATGAAAGTCCCACCTTAGAGATCTCTTATATAGGATTTGTCACACAACAAGTCAAAGCCCGTAATGGTGTTACCACAAATATCACCATGAAGGAGAATGCCCAGAATCTTGAGGAACTTGTAGTTGTCGGATATGGATCACAGAAAAAAGAGAATCTAACTGGATCTGTATCGTCTGTATCAAGCAAGGAACTGGAATCACGTCCAATTACATCGGTAAAAGCGGGCATCCAAGGACTTGTTCCTGGCTTGCAAGTTACCAATAGTCAGGGACGACCTGGTGAAGATAACACATCCATGATTGTACGTGGTGTGGGTACTCTTAATAATGCTTCGCCCTATATCCTCATTGATGGTGTTGAAAGTGGCACCATGAGTGCAATAGACCCTAATGACGTGGAATCAATCTCAGTACTGAAAGACGCAGCCTCTGCTGCCATTTATGGTTCTAAGGCCGCCAATGGAGTCATCTTGATTACCACAAAGCGCGGAAAGTCAGGTAAGCCTACAGTCAATTACAATGGTACCGTGGGCTGGCAGGCAGCAACAGGATATGTGAAGCGGATGCATGCTGCAGATGCTGCAGAATATCTAAACAAGGCATTATTGGCAAGTGGTAAGAGTGCAAGATTCCTTCCCGAAGGCATCGAAAAGTTCCGTGATGGAAGCGATCCGTATGGACATCCTGATACTGACTGGCAAGCCTTAGCTTATCAAGGCAATGGATTCATGCACCAACACAGTGCTAGCGTGAACGGTGGCAATGACAATGCAAGTTATATGTTGTCAGCAGGGTACCTCAACCAGAATGGCATTATGAAGCATAGCAACCGTGAGCAGTTTAATCTACGCTCAAATGTTGATGTGAAATTATCGAATAAGTTCTCTGTTCACACAAGTTTGGCTTATATCAATAACAAATATGAAGATCCAACAAACTCATATGTTGGCGGAGGTTCTGATCAGATCATTCGACAAGTGAATCTTTTTGCGCCGTGGGTTCCCTATAAGAACGAAGATGGGACTTATGGAACACTAGGTGATGGAAACCCTATCGCATGGATCGACCTTGACCAGACCATCAAACGTCGTCATCAGAACTTTACGGGCATACTGTCCATTGATTACCAGATACTGAAACAACTGAAGTTTACAGCGAAGGGAGCTTATATTTCCCAATGGGAGTCAACCGATGACTTTATGAAGGATATACAATACAATCCAAGCAAATATCACGGACCCAACTCGCTCAACTCCCGTCGCTACTCGTGGAACCGCCCGTCACTCGACCTCCTTCTTAATTATAACCAGAGTTTTGGTAAGCACAATCTCAAAGGATTAGCAGGTTACCATCTCGAGAAATTCAATTATGATGAGCTACGTGCATATCGCAACAGCTTCCCCAATAACGAGCTCACCGACATGAACGCTGGAACATCATCGTCACAGACGAACTCGGGATATACACGTGAATTGGCAATGATGTCGTATTTTGGGCGCATTAATTACGACTATGCAGGACGCTATCTGTTTGAGGCTAACTTCCGTGCTGACGCATCTTCACGCTTTGCCCCTGGTAATCATTGGGGATATTATCCATCGTTCTCCGCTGGATGGCGTATCAGTGAGGAAAACTTTATAGAATCGTCACGCTCTTGGTTGCAAAATCTCAAGCTACGCGCATCATGGGGAGAACTTGGCAATCAGGATGCTCTCAGCGACTATTATCCATGGCTTGCTACATACTCTGTCGGCATAAACTACCCATTTGGGGGACAGTTAGAATCTGGTGTCGCACAGACCTCACAGAAGCTCTCTACCATCTCTTGGGAGAAGACGACGACATGGGGAATTGGACTTGACGTAATGCTCTTTAACTACATTGATTTTACAATTGATTACTACAACCGTAAAACCACTGGTATTATCATGTCTGTACCCGTTCCTGGGTCTTATGGGCTTAGTGCTTACAAGGACAATGTCGGTGCCATGCGCAACAGTGGCATAGAAATATCTCTCGGTTTCCATAAACGTTGGGGCGATTGGGGTATCCATGCTACTGGCAACTTTGCCTACAACAAAAATAAGGTACTCAACTTAGGAGGTGTTACAGAACAAATCGATTCTTACCTGATCAACCGCGTAGGCGAACCTTACCTGTCATTCTATGGATATGTATGTGATGGAATGTTCCGTACGCAGGAAGAGGCCGATGCCTATACCAAGGAATATGGAAACCCATTTGGGACATCAAAGACTTTTAAGGCAGGCGACCTTCGTTATAAGGACGTGGACGGCGATGGCAAACTAACTTCCAAAGACCGTACGACAATTGGCACATCACAACCGAAGTTTACATATGGCTTTAATCTGGCTCCATCTTGGAAGAATCTCGACATATCAATGCTCTTGCAAGGCGCACTGGGAGTGTATCGTTACTTCAATGGTGAAGTTTACGGCGATTTTACAGGCGACACCATGCATCCATGCACGGCTTGGTTTGATGCCTTTGATGCCGAAACGAATCCTAATGGCAAGTTCCCACGCATTGCCGAAACAAGCAAGACAGCCAGCTATCCTAATACTGTGTCTTCCTATTGGGTAAAGCGTACGAATTATTTGCGTTTAAAGAACATCCAAGTGGGATACACCCTCCCCAAGCAGTGGCTCTCGCATTTTGGTATCTCGAACTTGCGCGTATTCTATTCAGGTGAAAACCTCTTTAAGGTAGACAACCTTCCCATAAACATTGATCCTGAGTCGCCATCAGGACGTGGCTCACACTATCCTCAAGTTAGCACTCATTCATTCGGTATTAATTTAACATTCTAAAGGATTGACATTATGAAAGCAAAATATTCTATTTTCGCACTTATGCTTGTCGGAGGCATACTTACATCATGCTCTGACTTTTTGGAAACAGCTCCAAAGGACGAACTCTCGCCCGCAACTTTCTGGAAGACCCAAACAGACGCAGAAAAGGCTGTTGTGGCTTGTTACCCCAGTTGGTGCAGCCCTGCCACAGGATCTTCAGAAGTATTCTTCGCTGACTGTATGTCGGATATTGCATATAGCCACACGGGGTCAAGCAAATATAAATATGTAGGCAACGGCTCTATGTCACGTTCAAGTACAGTAGCATATTACAACTACTCAACCATACGCCGCTGTAATAACTTTCTTGCCAACATTGATCAGGTGCAAGGAATTAGTGACGCTGTTAAAAAAGACTTGATGGGACAGGTACGCACAATACGCGCTTACCGTTACTTCCAGATGAACTACTGGTTTGGCGGTGTTCCTCTTATCACCGACCTGCCACAGCTCGCTGAAGATGCCATGTTGCCACGAGACAGCGAAGAGAAAGTGAAACAGTTTGTATATGACGAACTTGACCTGGCTGTAAATGAGTTAAACAAACGGCCTGCCACACGTGGTCGTATTGCCAAGGGTACTGCTCTCGCAATCAAAATGAGAGCTTCGTTATATTGGGGAGATCTCGATTTGGCTCTTCAAGCAGCCCGCGATATTCAGAATCTGGGAATGTACGAAATAGAAAAGAATTTGTCTTTCCTTGAATTATTCAGCCTAAAGGGACGCGATTCTAAAGAAATCATCTGCTCCATGCAGCACCTGCCAACAACTTATGCGTTCTCTAATACCATCCGTTTATTCAACAACGCTGATGGTGGATGGGCTTCATTCGTGCCAACTCAAAATCTTGTTGACATGTTCGAGATGAAGAATGGTTTAATGCCCAACGAAGAAGGATCTGGTTATGACCCTACACACCCATTTGCCAATCGTGACCCACGTTTGAAGAACACAATCGTATACTCTGGACAAGACTGGGTGGGATCTGATGGCAAGACACGTGTGTTCAACGGACTCGACAAGAAGATCAATGGAAAAACCAATTACGACTATTGGAACAAGGAAAACAACTCTTCACATACGGGTATGATCTGGGCGAAATACACAACACCAAGATCTCAATACTCGGCTTCGCTTGATGATGACGAACTATGCCCCATCCTTTTCAGATATGCAGAAGTATTGCTTACCATTGCCGAAATTGATATTGAAAAGAACCAAAATATTGATGAAGCCTTTAACTATATTGACGAGTTACGCCAACGTGGCGGACAGATAAAGGTTGACCGTGAGAAATATAACACGCAGGACAAACGCCGTGAACTGATACGACGCGAGCGTTGTATTGAATTGGCTGGGGAGGGACTGCGCCGTCCTGACCTGTTGCGTTGGCATGACAAGAATGGAAAAATGCTGGCTGAGACTGTTCTTAATGGCAAATGGTATCATGCAATTGGTACTGTCGACTATAGCGAACCCGATCCCGATCGACGTGCCATGATCATAGCACCAACTGCTGAAAATGAGGCAGAACGCACACTTGACAGACTTGTATTTAAGCCGTATATGCGCTATCTGCCAATACCAGACGCACAGCTTACTACCAATCCTAACCTTACTCAGACAGCAGGATATGATTAGTTGGGACATTTACTGTTGAAGCAAAGTGATTATTATTTGATGATCATATAAAGAATCACGAAAGAGGGTGTACCATTCTATCAAGCGATGATACACCCTTTACTCTTATAAGAGGAACGATCGAATAACGGAATTAAGCCTAATCACATTTCATCCACTTGATCGATTCTGTTTGTCCTCCTTCAAATACTATCTTCACAATATAGTTGTTCTTCCTGAGATCTTTGATAGATAGAGAATCGCTTGGCGTCCCAGCGATTTTCATACCGTCAATAGAGTAGACGAAGAGCTGCTTGACAGTTTTTCCCCCAGAAACCTTCATCATACCGTCGCTGCTTACCATCAGCTGGACTGGATCAGAATCGCTTTTCTTGATGCCTGTAGGATAATGGGGCGTGACAGAGATAACGATCGGATCGACATTTGCATTAAGACCATACGAAGCCCATTTTGCCATATTGTATGGATGATCAACGGGCACATCGTTGCCCATGTCCCAGTAGAAGATGCCTCTCATATTGTTTGAAGTGCAAAAACGTGCACGTTTGTAAACCTGCAATGGACCACAGAAATAATAAGTATACCCATCCTGCTCGGCGAAGTCAACTATCGACCTGTTGGCTGTCAAAGATAAGCAGAAAGCTACCTGGCCTCATCTGGCCATGGGCAGGGAGTGCCATCCTTGTGAGAGGGACGCTGGCCACCCACCCTTCGCAAGTAGCCTCCTAAGTCTTTAGACAAAGACCGAACCAGGTCAGGACGTTCGCCCGACAGATCGTGCTTCTCGCTGATATCCTCAGGGATATTGAACAGTTCCTTCTTACCCGTCTTATAGCTATAGATTAACTTCCAGTCACCTTTCCTGATCGCACAGTTCAGGCTGATGTCCGGACCGGTATCGCCCCATACATTGGGATAATTCCATACCAAGGGCCTGCCCTTGGAGGGATCACCCGTGCCAGTCAGCAAGGGAACGAAGCTCTTGCCATCCACTACCTGAGGCACTTCATACCTCGTGATGCCTGCCATCTCAAGAATAGAAGGATAGAAGTCTTCGATCATGACGTACTTGCCACATCTCGTCCCACCATCAACTTTCCCTGGCCACTTCACAATCATCGGCTCGCGAATACCCCCTTCGTACAAGGAGCCCTTCCCGCACGTCAACGGATAGTTCTGCGTATATAAGGGAGCATCCCGCCAGGCAGCACCCGTAGCATATCCCCCATTATCGCTCATGAAGATAACGATGGTATTG
This sequence comes from uncultured Prevotella sp., assembly GCA_905210845.1. Taxonomy (GTDB): domain Bacteria; phylum Bacteroidota; class Bacteroidia; order Bacteroidales; family Bacteroidaceae; genus Prevotella. The sequence goes on along the minus strand of CAJLYG010000005.1, from coordinate 6,690 downwards.
TCTGCCTCACCGTTCTTGTCCAACCAATCCAGGATCTCGCCTAAGCTATGGTCCATGCCCTCGATCAGGGAAGCATAGGCGGCCTCCTTGTCTGACAATCCCTTCCTGATATATTTCGGGTAATACCGCATGTCCTTGTCTATGGGAATATGGATGGCATAATGTGCCATGTAGAGATAGAAGGGCTGGTTATACTTCTTAGCCTTGTCCAGGGCACCCAATGCCTCCTTTGTCAATGCCTCCGTCAGGAACGTGCCTGTTCCCCAATACTTTTCCAGACCTGGGACAGCAAATTTCGAATAAGCTGATCCATCTCGCTTATGCCCGTAATTGTCCTCGCTCAGATAGGTAGCCGGCGCACCCCCTGCATGACCAGCGATGTTCACCTCGAATCCCCAATGGGCTGGGTTCTCCCCCGGTGTATCCATGGCACCCCAGTGAGCCTTGCCACAATGTATTGTATGATATCCATTCTCCTTCAGGATCTCCACAAACGACTTGGCTACGTACGTATTGTTCACGCCCGGGACCTGGCTGATCCCGTTGTAATTCCATTCGGGGACTGTCAGCTGGTCGTCCTTGCTATCCGTCTTGACATTTCTCTCCAACGTCCAGTTGGTCACCCGATGTCTCACCGCATTCGACCCCGTCATCAAACTGCAACGGCTTGGGGAACTGATAGGAGTAGCATAAGCCTGGGTGAACATCATCCCTTGCTTGGCAAGTCGCTCCATATTAGGCGTCTCGTAAACATCATTGTATTTCGTGCGTTTGTCCCAAAAGGGCAGGGATGTATCTTCCCAACCCATGTCATCCACCATAAAAAGGATGATATTAGGTCTCTGCGTCGTCACATTTGCACCAGCTGCAACGGATGGAGCAGCCATCAAAGACGATAATGCTGTAAAATAGAACTTATTCATCATCATTCTTGCTTAAATTATAAACAGAAAAATTCGTTATTAAAGGTTTTGCTATTTTCTCGCTCACGATCAATCTTAACTCATGAGTTTTTATGTCTGGAATCCTACAGATTCTTTTGTGACCAATGCACGATCCCACATCAATCGTCCTCCATCGACCACCGACTTTTGCTTGCACCGTATACCTCCGTACTCGCTGGCCCTGACGTATATCTTCCTGAAGAAGATAACAGTTGATAGTCTCATCCTTTTTCATCTTAATATGACAATTCTCTGACTTTGCAATAGGATGTGAGAACCGGTATTGAATAGAATCCCCAAATTCCTTCAGTCTCTTGACATCACATTCAGGTATTAAACCTGCCGTATCAGCCGTTAGCCCTATGACCATCGTCGCATTTCTGCCAACAGATTCCTCATATTTAGCCAGAAGATCTTTGACAGGAAATACTGCATCATCATCTTCTGGTTCCCAAAACCATTCATGTCGATGATGATATCCTCGCAATGGGAAATCAGCCATTGCAGGCATCCAATACTTACCATCAGGAGTACCATGCGATAGGATATTCTGATAATCTTTGACAGATTCCGTCTGATTGCCATGGCTAAAGCATGTCGGGAATGTAGACCAACAAGGATAAGGAACACTCCCACTCTCAGAACCTCCCCATCTAATATCTGCTCGATTCACATTGTGATAAAACAAGCAATTGGGTTGATATTCCTTGATAATAGGTTCTACATCCGGACCTAAACCATTTGGATCATCCGCACCACCATCAAACCATACAAGAAACAACTTCCCATATTTTGTACACAGTTCCTTAACGATGGACACACAGTATTTCTTATACCACTGTTGCCTATTATTTGCGAAAGGACCGTTTCCATCTACCTTAAAATTATAAATGCCTAAAAATGCATTCCATCTAATGCCGATATAGATACCAGGCTTTACCCCATATTTACGGCAAGAATTGACAAAATCCCTTATGATATCTCCTTTTCCATCTTTCCATTGTAGACATTTCATACAGAAAGGATTATAATCACTTTGCCAAAGACCAAAACCTGTTTCATGAGTGGCTGTTATGATGGCGAACTTACATCCTGCACTCTTTGCCGCAAGTACCCACTGATCTGTATCCAGATGCTTCGGATAAAAAATATTATAATTAACCGGAGGTGTTATCCGGTTTGTGCTCTGCACATATCTTTTCCCATCAAACACATGGATATCATAGCTAAAGAGTGCTCCTATTTCCGCATTTTGCCATTCCACTTGGTTTTCCTTAGGAAGTACGAGCCCTGTGCCTTGTGCAAAGCAGGCACAAAGATCAAACAGGAAAATTATAATTAAGAATCGTTTCATCATCATCTTTTCACGACATAGAGAGATCACGATGGATCTCCCTATGTGTTATTCCTTGACTTCTACTCATAGCCCTTATTCTGCACGAGGCTGCTATTTGCTTGCATCTGTGTCAGAGGTATAGGATATAGGACTTGATAATCCTTGGCATTTTTGCCCCGTGATATAGCATTGGAGATAAACTTACCATGGCGGATTAAATCTTCCCGACGTAGTCCTTCGCTATAGAATTCACGCCCTCTTTCTGCGAGGATAAAATCTCGCAAGGCTTCCTTCGTTGGATATTGTGCCAAGGTTATTTCATCCGTCTTTGCCCTATCACGAATCATATTAATCAAATCGATACTCTCCTTGTTAGGTCCTTCCAACTCATTCAAGGCTTCTGCTTTACATAGCAAGATATCAGCATAACGAATATAAACGATATCATTCCCTTGACTCTCACCGACTGCATTTGGGTCGGGCCAATATTTAAAGCTTCTGACATTATTCAATTCATGTCCATCTTTGTCTTTATATAATTCGACCTCTTTCCCTGATTGATTGACATAATGCGTAATGAGCAAGGTACGTCTAATATCATTAGCACTAAAGGTATCATAGAATGCATTGTACGTCCTAAACTGAGCTCCGAAATTTGCCCAATTATTTTGAATGGGATAGTTTGGAGGAAAGACATGTGCCATGTAATTATTGGCATATCCGCTTTTGGCGATACAAGGTGCTCTATAAATGAACTCTTTATTGTTCTCACCATCAACGGAAAACAACTTCGTATAGTCACTATATAGAGAATAATACTTCAAGTCGATAATCTTTTGGGCTGTTTCCACGACTTTCTCCCAATTTTTCTGATGCAAATAAAGTTTCGTCAATACGGCCAAAGCAGAGCCTTTGGTTGCCTTCCCGATAGGATCTTCTTGCACGGGAAGATTTTCTGCAGCAAAGGTCAGGTCATCTATCATGTATTGAACCATATCTGTCTCAGAGGCTCTTGCCGTAGAATTACCGATTTTTTCTATTTCATCAGGAGACGCATTGTCTGGAATCTCTATGATAGGAACAGGCCCGAATATATTAAACAAGAAATAATAGGATGCCGACCTAATAAACCTTGCCTCTCCCTTGATGGCATTCACTTCTGGCTCTGATAAACTTGAAAGGCTGTTTGCTACGCTTAATACAGAATTAGCACTGGATATAGCAGCATACATCTTTGTCCAGAAACTGTTCAGGAACTGATCATCAACTTGCCAAGAGAAATTAATATACGGAACACAATTTCTTTCAAGACCACCTCCTGTCTCGAAAGCGATATCCGTGCAAAACTCATTCATCATATAGGTGTAATTGCGAGCATCATACTGTACAATCCTTGACCTTGAATAAGCACCTGCCAAAAGTGCATCCACCCCAGCCTTATCCGAAAGGAAAGCACTTGGGTTATATTCCGTATATACCTCCTCACTCAAGAAACCTTTACAACTGGGTAAAAGGATCAAACACATCAGCCATGTTACAGCCTGAATATATTGATTGATATTTTTCATATTTGTCTGTATTTAGAATGTTAAGTTTACACCGAATCTAAAAGTTCTCGCTAAAGGATAGCTATTATAATTGACTTTAGACACGGAAGTAGATCCCGTCGCACTCGCATCTGGGTCAAAGCCATCATAGCTGGTAAATGTAGCAAGATTATCCACTGCAGCATACACTTGGGCAGCTTGAAAGATGTTTTTATTCTTCAAAGGTATGTCATACGTCAAACTGATATTTTTAATCCTAAAGAAAGAAGCATCTGCTACTGTTAAGGAGTTGACAGAATATTGACCACCATATTCTGACGAATTAACCCCACTTGGATATTTATCGGTAGGATGAGAGGTTGTCCACCTATTGAGATAATATTTAGCCAACCTGTTACGATATTCATTAGTAGGATACAACGCCTCAAGGACATTTACATCCAATGTACTAATGCCGGAAACGCCTTGCAAGAAGACACTTAAGGTCAAGCCTTTGTATCTTAAAGTATTCGTCAGTCCAAATGTTATATCAGGGAAAGGCTTTCCTAAAATCACTTTATCTTCAGGAGATATATGTCCATCTCCATTCTCGTCATGGAACTTCAAGTACCCTGGCTTAGCATTAGGTTGAGCAGAATGAGCGATATCATCGTTTGTCTGGAACACTCCATCCACCTTGTAACCATAGAAAGAATAAATAGGATCGCCCACCCTCGTGATGTTATAATTAGACACAAAAGAAGCAATGTATCCTGTTATCAATTGTGGCATGTAGTCAGGAAGGTCAATCACTTTATTCTTCAAATAAGAGAAATTCAGACTTGTGTCCCAATGGAAATGCGGATTTTCAATATTCACCGTATTCAATGTAAAATCAACACCAGAGTTTCTTACCTTGCCAGCATTTACTTTAATGGATGAGAAGCCTATTGAAGACGGCAGAGGCTTATTGAAAAGCTGATTTTTTGTATCTCGGCTATACAAGTCAATCGTACCAGAGATCCTATTATTAAGGAACCCAAAATCGATACCAATATTAGATTCTTCAGTTGTCTCCCATTTCAGATTCGTATTCTGCAATCTGGCAAGCACGACTCCTTGCTCCAAGGTATTGCCAAACACAGCGGACCCTCCTGACACTAAGGTCTTTAATGTTTGATAGTTGCTAATGCCTTGATTACCTAACTGTCCGTATCCAACCCTAAGTTTCAGTTGGCTTAAACTTGGAAACTTCTTCATAAAGGGCTCTTCCGTAATACGCCATGCTAAAGCCAAGGATGGGAAGAATGCATATTTATGCTGGTCAGAAAACCTTGATGTCCCATCATAACGGAAAGATGCAGTCAACAGATACCTTTCCTTGTAGTTATAATTGAAACGTCCAAGGAAGCCATTCAATCTGTTACGACTCTTATTTGAAGACACATCATCACCATTAACAGTATCACCACTTTGCAAGCTATTATACAGAAGGACATCAGATAAAAAGCCTTGTCCCTTCCCATAAACATACTGTTCCAGGAATTGCTCATAAGTAGCACCTAATAAAATCGAAAAATCATGAACATGATTAAATGATTTCTTATAATTTGCCAAGAATTCCAACAACCACTGAGTATTATCTCCACTCGTCTTGGATCCTACGCCACCTGCAGATAGGCCATTGATTGTTTCTCGTGTACGGTAATAATTGTTCATATAAGAATCTAAAGTCGTTCCTACTCGAGCTGTAAACACCAAATCTTTGATGGGCTCCAACTCAGTAACAAACGTCCCATAGAAGTTATTCGTATGGTTATCTTGGTCTATCCCATTTAACAAAGCCAATGGATTATCCAAAGAAATATAAGAGTTGGTATAATAACGACCTGTTGAAGAGTCTCTATCCTTGGGAAGAGTCGGATCAAATTGAACAGCAGAGTTAATAACGCCAGCATTCTCATTTACCCCATCTGAATTGTTATAAATCGCATTCACATCATTGCGCGTAAAGTTCATATTGAACTTAAAGCGCAAGAAGCTTGTCGGCTCTAAATTAATATTAGCCCTTACGTTATACTTCTTTAGACCTGACCTCTTTACGATACCTTTTTGATCCATCAAGCCTAAGCCTACATAGAAAGTATGTTTGTCGCCTCCGCCAGAAAATCCTATTCTATACGTCTGTACAGGAGCTCCATTACGGAAGACCTCTTCCTGCCAATTTGTGCCCTCACCAGCAGCATTTATCTGGTCTTGCGTAAACATCGTGCCATCAGCATTCCCTGACTCGAGACGAATGGCATTCAAAGTCTCCATATACTGCTTCGCATTGAGAACATCTAATTTCTTTTCTACGGATTGCAATCCCATTTCTGCGCCAAACTTAACAGTTAGCCTTCCTTTTGCGCCACTTTTCGTCGTAATCAATACGACACCATTGGCCGCACGAGTACCATAGATAGCTGCAGCAGAAGCATCTTTCAACACTTCAATGGATTTAATATCATTCGAGTTTATGGAAGAAGGATCTACTCCAGGAAGCCCATCGACAACAACCAATGCGCTATTGCTGCTATTGATTGAACCTGCACCACGAATCTGTATTTTCGTAGAAGAACCTGGGGCTGAGTTCGTCTGACTGATATTAACGCCAGCAGCCTTACCATTAATCATCTGGAATGCATTCGTCGTAACGCCCTCCGTAAAATTACCTTCACTAACGGAAACCACAGCACCTGTCAGGTCACTCTTCTTTTGTGTTCCATAACCAATCACAACTACCTCATTCAGGTCTTCCACATCACTCTTCAACGTAATGCTCATGTTCTCAGAAGCCTTGACCTCACGATCCTCATAGCCGACTGAAAACTGCTGCTCCCAT
>CAJLYG010000004.1 GCA_905210845.1 uncultured Prevotella sp. | reverse complement strand
CTACCTCAATTTATCTGCTAATTCAGTAAGAGAGGACATGTACACGCAAGAAGGACGTTGAAGGGCTTAGTTGCGGATTTGAGGATATTTAGAAATAAACCTAAAAGTACTTAAGTATGAATCTGAATTTAAGGAAAACTGTACTGTTGATGAGCGCATGTACTGCCTTGGGATTGGCTTATCCCCCACAGGTATATGCAGACGCATCGATTGAATCCGTGAACGCGGTTCAGCAGGCAAAGAAAGTTACGGGTACTGTCTCTGATGCCGAGGGACCTATCATCGGCGCAACAGTGAAAGTAAAGGGTACTAACAATGCTACGGTCACCGACCTTGACGGCAACTTTACTATCAATGCCCCCAAGGGAGCTGTCCTCGAAATCTCTTATGTGGGCTATGCTACCAAGACCATCACGGTCGGAAGTCAAGCCTCTTATAAAATTACGCTTGCTCAAGACAACCAGACCTTGAACGAAGTAGTGGTTGTCGGATATGGTACCATGAAGAAAAGCGACTTGGCTGGAGCCACGGGCAGCATGGATGAGAAGAAGATGAAGGGTTCTATCATTACCAACCTTGACCAGGCTTTTGCCGGGCGTGTGGCAGGTGTCACCTCTATGTCAACCTCCGGTGCGCCAGGATCCTCCACTTCGATCCGTATCCGTGGCCAGGCTACCATCAATGCAGGTGCAGAACCACTTTATGTCGTGGATGGTGTCATCTGGAACAACAGCAATTCATCTGGCGCTTCTGTGGGTCTCGGTGATGCTTTAGGCAATGGATCTGTGTCAACGGTCTCCCCATTGTCTACCATTAACCCGAATGATATTGTCAGCATGGAGGTCTTGAAGGATGCCTCTGCCACGGCCATCTACGGTGCACAAGGTGCCAATGGCGTTGTTCTGATCACCACCAAGCATGGCAAGACAGGAGATGCCAAGTTCTCGTATGACGGGATGATGGCATGGCAACGCCAGTCAAAACGTATTGATATGCTCAACCTTCGGGAGTTTGCGGAATACTATAATGACATGGTCAAGCAAGGTCAGGCAACAGCCAATGATGCCTTGAGCGACCCATCTTTGTTGGGCGTTGGTACCAACTGGCAGGATGCGATCTTCCGCACCGCCTTTGAGCATCAGCATCAGTTGAGTGCACAGGGAGGAACGGATAAGGTGAAATATTATGTTTCAGGCAACTATATGGACCAGGACGGAACTTTGATTGGGAGTAACTTCTCCCGTTATGGTGCACGAGCCAACCTCGATGCCCAGCTGAAGCCTTGGCTTAAGTTAGGGTATAATATCAGTTTTGCCCATACGAACGAGCGCTTGTTGAAAGCCGACCAGGACGAGGGCGTCATCAGTTATGCGTTGACAACCACTCCCGATATCCCGATCTATGACATTGAGGGCGGTTATACCTCTATTTCCCGTCAGGGTGTCACCAACGTGAACCCAGTGGCATTGGCTCTTTCGGATGATATCCGCTATAAGAAATATTTGCTGAATGGCAATGTCTATGGCGAGGTTACTTTCTTGAAAGGACTCGTATGGCATACGGAATTAGGATATAGCTTTAACTGGGACCGCGCCTCAACATTCAAACCGACCATTTCCTTGGGTAACTGGGCTGTGACGAAAAATGAGATGCGCCTGCAGAAGACGACAGGTTCCTTCTTGCAGTTCAAGAATTACCTTACCTATACAGGTAACATCCAAAAGCATAGTTTCACAGCCATGTTAGGTCAGGAATGCTGGACCAGCAAGTGGGACTATAATAGTTCCTATGCCACAGGTCTTCCTTCTAATTCTATTCAAAACCCAGCATTGGGCGATGCCTCTTCTTATCAAATCGGCGCAGGTTTCGGGACTGCTTCCATGGCATCTTTCTTTACGCGTGAGACCTATAACTACGATGACCGTTATCTGGCTACGTACACCTTCCGTCGTGATGGTAGTTCCAACTTTGGGCCAGACCATCGTTGGGGAAATTTCCACTCCTTCGCCTTGGCATGGCGCTTCTCGAATGAGAAGTTCATCCAAAATATCGCAGGCAAATGGCTGAGCAATGGTAAACTTCGTTTCGGATGGGGCCAGACGGGTAACTCCAATATCGGCAGTGGCAAGTGGGCATCCACCTTGTCTACCATGGCAACGGGTCTGGGCACTTCCTACCGTCCCTCCCGTATTGCCAATCCGGAAGTCCATTGGGAAAGCCAGGAGCAGACCAACCTTGGTATCGACTTGGGCTTCTTGCATGATAAGCTGAACTTGGTGGTTGATATCTACAACAAGGAATCAAAGGATATGTTGATGCCGATGCAGTTGCCGTCTTATATGGGAACGTCTGGAAATGCAAGCTCTGCAATCGCAGCCCCTTGGGGTAACTACGGTTCCATCCGCAATCGCGGTCTTGAGATCACGCTGACGGCACATCCTATTACCACAAAGGATTTCTCTTGGGACTCAGAGTTTGAGATTTCATGGAACAAGAACAAGCTCCTGAAGCTCGCCGGTACCTCCAGTGCTTCTATCTATGGTTATGGAATGTGGAGCGATGTGGTCAGCAAGAGCGATGTTGGGCAACCGTTGTTCCAATTCTATGGATATGTTTGCGATGGCGTCTATACTTCCTATGAGGATATAGAGAAGTCACCTAAGCCCGTTTCTTATCAAGGATCAAACTCCTACAATCACTATAATACAGTGTGGGTGGGCGATATTAAATATAAGGATTTGAACGGAGACGGCGTGATCGATGAGAATGACCGTACTTATATCGGTAATCCAATGCCTAAGTACACCTTCGGATGGACGAATACCTTCCGTTACAAGAACTTCGATCTCCAAATTTTCGTCAATGGCTCTGTTGGCAATAAGGTATACAATTACATGCGGATGAAACTGGATGGCATGAAAACAGTATGGACTAACCAGGCTGCGTCAGTCCTGAACCGATCCGTTATCACCCCGATTGATGCGAACAAGGATTATTCCAATGGCTATGTTGGGCATAATTCCGGTACGGTATGGCATTGGTACGATGACATTGACAACGTGCAGGTCGTCAATCCTACCGGTCTTCCTGCTGTTCATATCAACGACCCGAACAACAATATCCGTACGAGTGACCGCTATGTAGAGGATGGCTCTTACTTGCGCATCAAGAATATCACCTTGGGTTATACCTTGCCTAAGTCGCTGATCCAGAAATGGCATATAGAAAATGTACGTGTATATGCCAACCTTCAGAATCTGTGGACCATCACTGGCTATGATGGATACGACCCAGAAGTCGGAGCCTCCACGGCTGATTCCAATGGCTATGTGTACGGTTTGGATAATGGTCGTTATCCTTCTCCTACCGTTTACTCTTTCGGCCTTAATGTCACATTCTAACTAAAGCGATACTACAATGAAAAGATATAATATTAAAACGATAACTTGCGCAGTGATTCTGGGATTCGGCCTGACCGCATGCTCCGATTATCTGGATCATCCGACAGAAGATAATTATGATACCAGTAACTATTATAGAAATGATGCGCAGTGCCGTGCTGGTGTCAACTATCTCTATAACTCACCATGGTATGACTTCCAGCGTGGCTTCTTTAAGGTTGGAGAGGTGCTTTCAGGCAACTATTATTGGGGCAGTTCTCCTTACCTGACCTTCACGTTGGATGGTTCTGATGCAGACTTAGCGAACATGAGTGCATCCCTTTGGGCAGTCAACACGCATGCGACGACGGTCTACAACAACCTGAAGGCCAGTTCTGGCGCTTCCGAGTCTGTTCGGAATGCATGCATGGGCGAATGTCTTGTCTGGAAGGCAATGGCTTATTTCTATTTGGTCCGCTCGTTTGGCGCGGTTCCTATCATCCATGATCCTGTAACGATCATCAATAATCAGGCAGCGACTACTGTCCATAAGGCAAAGATCAGCAATCTCTATGATTATATTGTCTTGCTGTTGAAGCAAGCGATCACCTTGCTCCCTAACAAAGATGAGACCGGAACAGGTCGTATCGACAAATATAGTGCAGAGGGATTGTTAGCTAAGGTCTATTTGACAAAGGCGGGCTTTAGTGAAAGTAATACTTCTTATAATAATGGTACTTACAGTTATATTACCTGTACGGCACATCAACGCAATGCAGAAGACCTTTCTAATGCTGCTAAATATGCTTTAGATGTGATAGAGAACAGCGGTCGTAAGTTAGAAGCAAATTACGAAGATATCTTCCGCGGTGACCATAACGTTTGTGATGAAGCGTTGATCTCTTGGGCATGGACGGTTGGATCTAACTGGACTTGCCAGAATTCCTTGCAGAGCGATCTCGCTGTTGAAGGCTTTGATGAGTATGGTGACTGCTGGGGCGGTTGGAATGGCCCGTCAGTTGACTTGCAGGACGCCTTCGGTGAAAATGCCTTGAGCTCGACCCGTTACAATGTAGACAAGCGCCGTAAGGCGACGATGATGATGGTAGGAGATAAATATGACTATTTCTATACAGACAAAGGAGGCTTTGATTATCTGAAGTTCATCTACCAAGGTTATACCGGAGACCTGAATGGTCCTGGACAATTTGAAAGCCCTACTGGAGCACAGGAAGTCAAGCACCTTTATGGCGACGATGCTGATCACCAATTGTACATAGGCGGTCCTGCAGCCCGGATGTCTTCAGGCCTGTATACCCACCTTCTCCGTCTTTCGGATATCTATTTGGTTTATTGTGAGGCAGTAATGGGCAATAATACTTCCACGACCGACCCCAAGGCATTGGAATACTTCTATGATGTACGGCACCGTGGCATTTCAAGTTATAAGATGCCAACGTCCATTACTTGGGAGGATGTCTGGAAAGAACGCCGGTTAGAGTTGGCATGTGAGGGCGACCGTTGGTATGATTTCGTCCGCCGCTATTACTATGATCCTCAGGGGGCTATCAATGAGATCAAGGGTCAGCGGCGCAATGGATATAGCGGTCTTGATGATCTCTATAAAAACTACTACAAGAGTGGTGCATGGAATATCAGCAATGCTTCCTATGACAATACGACGGCAGCTCCGAACGTAACCGATCGTAGCTTTACCATTCCATTGCCATCTTCCGACATCTCTTATAACCCATTGCTGATGGAAGCACCGGAAGATTTCGACCTGAGTACTATCACATTTTAAAAAAGAATGATTATGAGATTCAATATCAATAAAATAGGCAACTTCCTCATTGCAACCGTTGCCATTCTTTCAAGCGTCTCGCTTACATCTTGCGAAGACGAGCCTGATAAATTTGAATTGTCTGGAGGTACTCCTACGGTCTATTATATCCGACCTTCAGATGTTAATGCCAAGGACTCCCTGCTCGTGCAGGCTTATCCCAGTGCCTCTATTTGCTTGGTCGGGGATAACATGAAGAGCGTTGAACAGATGTATTTCAACGACCAGAAAGCGATACTGAACACCAGCTATATCACAGACCATACGTTGATCGTGGAGGTCCCAAGTAATATTCCTGACGTTGTGACGAATAAGATCTATATGATCAATAAGGACAAGGACACGACTACCTATGATTTCCATGTTATCGTGCCAGCCCCTGTTGTCTCTTCCATGTCCTGTGAATATGCACCTACAGGCTCAGAGGTTACCATTTCGGGTAGTTACTTTATTGATGATCCCAATACCCCGATCTCCCTTACATTGCCAGACGGGAAGGTCATCAAGGACTTCACGAACAAGAGTCGTGCCGCCTTGACATTCATGATGCCGGAATGTGATACGGAAGGTCCGATTACGGTTACGTCTATCTATGGTTCAACAAAGTCATCCTTCTATTATAAGGATACGCGTGGACTGCTATTTGATTTTGATGGCGTGACAGGATTGAGTAACCATGGTTGGCACGAGCGCGCGATCACATCAGATGGCACGTCCTTAACAGGTAAGTTCGTCCAGTTTGGTAATGGGTCGGCTAAGATGACGGCTGCCGGTGATTGGGATGATAGCAACTTCTCCTTTGAGTATTGGCCGGGAAGTTGGAACACGCCGACCGATTATCCTGATGATGGTAAATTATTGACTTCCCTTGCAGATTTCTCCGACTATCAGAATATGGCGATTAAGTTTGAGATGTATGTCCCTGCGGATCATCCATGGAGTGCTGGCGGAATGCAGATTATCATGGCAGGTTTGGACAAAATTTCTTACGGCAATGCCGGGACGGACATCAATGGCAATAAGGTGGCAGGATCCAATAATAGCTATCTCCAAAGCAATGCCCTTCCTCGTGCCATCTATCGCCCGTGGGAATCGACAGGCTCCTATGACACTGGCGGCAAATGGGTGACCGTTACCATTCCTATTGCTGACTTCAAATATGGATTTGATGGAACGACTTCTACTGGTAACTTGAGTGCCAAGGATTTCAACAGCCTCGTCATCTTTGTCGTGGGAGGCGGCGTTGAAGGAACTGAATGTACTCCTATTATTAAGATTGACAATATTCGTGCCGTGCCTTATAAATAAACTTTAATCAAGTATCTCGTATGAAAAAGTATTATCATATATTCCTCATGTTGGTGACCGTCCTTATCGCAGGACTGTCACTGACAGCCTGTGACAATGGCGATGACTTGAACACCGACCAGTATGGCAATGACATCTCCCTCAATGCTTTCGGACCTTGCCCGGTTCTCCGTGGAGGAACTTTATATTTCTATGGCTCCAACTTGGACCAGATCACGGAGGTGGACTTGCCAGGTGCTGACCCAATAACGGCCATTAACGTGCTTACTTCCGGCAAGCATAGTGAGATCTCTATCACGGTTCCTGCTGAGAAATGTGATACGGGTATTGTATCTCTAAAGACAGCAAAGGGAGGAACGATTCAAACGGTTACTCCGATTAAGTATCGTGAGGACATCTCTATCTCTGAATTCTATGTTGGAACATCCGGTACGCTGATAGGTAATGTAGGAGATGTGCTGACAATCAAGGGTGATTACCTGAACCTCATTCATGGGGTGATCTTCCAAGAAAAAGATACAGTGACAGAAGATCAGTTCGTCAGCCATGACCGTTATACGATTCAGGTGGCTATCCCCGCAGCAGCAAAGACGGGTAAGCTGATCCTGACGGATCTCGCAACGGAGCCGACAGAGTTGGAGACTGAAGAGGCTTTGACAGTGAACCTACCGACAGTAGCTTCCATCTCACCAGCAGCACCTAAGGCAGGACAGACAGTTACCGTTTCCGGTAAGGACCTCGACCAGATTGCAAGTGTGCGGTTGAATGGTGCTACCGTTGAGGCTGAGGCTTTCCTTTCACAAACAGCGACTGCCCTTGCATTCTCCCTGCCTACCACAGCTACGGATGGTGAGGTGACTTTGATTACGAAGTCAGGTGTAGAACTGTCGGCAGGCAGTATCACGACGGTTGTTCCTACGGATCTGGCTGCGACCCCGAATCCAGTGAAGAATGGAGCCGTATTGACGATAACCGGTAAGGATCTTGACCTAGTAACCAGTATCACCTTCCCGAAGGCGGATGCTGTTACCCCAACAACGTCTAACACGTCCAAGATCACAGTGGTAGTTCCCGAGAAGGCACAGGAGGGCGATATTACTCTGGGTCTCGCTAACGGGAAATCAGTAACCGTGGCTTGCTCCTTGGTGAAGCCATCCGTCACAGCATGTAACCCGAGTGTCCTGACTGCAGGAAATAGTGTCATGATAAAAGGTACTGACCTGGATCTTGTGTCTTCGATATCCTTCCCGGGAGATAATCCCATCGAGGTGTCATCCTTCGGTGCACAGACGGCAAGCGCCATTGCTGTGACCGTACCAGCTGCTGCTTATGGCAAGGGCTTCACCTTGAACTTGAAGAATGGTACCACTGTTGATGTCACATCTGGACTGACCATCAATGCCGCTTCCGATCCTGCTGTCAGCAAGACAACGAACGCGGGTCATCCTGGCGCTTATGTTACTGTTGAAGGCAAGAACTTCAATAATGTGGAAACGGTCTATATCGGATCAGTCAAGATTACGAAGTTCAGCTCTCGTAGCAATACCTCTATGACCTTCCTGGTACCGTCAAGTGCAGTGGCAGGCACGTACGACCTGATCATGAAGGATTATGATGGGAAGTCGTATACGGTGGGTAAGTTTGAGGTGGTTCCCAATGAAATCGACCTTGCTTCTTCCGTGACGACAATGAGTGGTAGTGCTATTAGCTATCCTTTCAACTTTACATGGGACGATACGGGTAGGTTCCGCGTGATGAAAGCATTCCTGACAGGTTATGGGGTAAAGGAAGGATCAAAGCTGATCTTCTATAAGACCTCTTCTGCCACAGGACAGGTTCAGGTGAATGACAGCAAATGGAGTCCACTGACCACGGTTGCTGACTGGAGTGGTACGGAGAAACAAGTGGTCTATACCTTTGATGCCGCTGGCTTGGCTGCTGTCAATTCCATTTCTGATGGTTGGTCAGATACTGCGCTGATTCTTCAAGGCGATCTTAAGGATGTAACGAAGATGGTCTTTGTGCCTTAGGCCCCTATATCATATTGTGGCACGGTCATGTAGAGTGCCGTGCCACAATTGCTAAAAAAATACATTGCCAATGAGAAAGTTTTTACTTATAGGACTTGCCCTTATCTTTGCAGTATGGGCAAAGGCAGAGAATAAATCCCTGTTCATTACATTCAACAATGGGTCAACGGTAGAGTTCGCGCTCGCTACGACTCCAGAGATCATGGTTGCAAATGATAAGCTGACTGTGACATCGACATCGCTTACAGTATCGTACGACCTCTATACAGTCAGTACGTTCACTTATGGCACGACGACAGGGATAAAAGCTACACAAGGAAGTAATGGTCTTGCCATAAAGGGGAACCGAATCATCTTGTCCGGTACAGTCCATGCGGTGCATGCTTTTGCCATTGACGGCAAAGCAATATCGCTAACCCCAGTTGTTCTTGGAAATGAGACAATCATTAGTCTCGATCCACTTCCTCAGGGAGTCTATATTATTAAGGTAAATGGTCAATCAATTAAAATAGCCAAGAAATGAAAAAGATCTTAGTCACTCTTTTAGCAGCCTTCATTTCTTGGACTGCTTTTGCGCAGGTCGCCGGGGATAAGTTGACAATCCATAAGACGAATGGTGATACAGTCAGCTATTATTTTACTGGATCTTCCAATGTCCTCTCTTCAATCAGGCATACAGCAACGCACATGCAACTGTATCTAAAAGGCTATGAGAGTTTGGGAGCTTTCGAAGATTTAAATGTAGATGATATTGACAAGATTACGTTTAGCGTTTATCATGCGAGTGACGTGAGTGATATTAACCTCGCAGATGCCTCAGCTACAGACGGTGCCAAACGCCTATATAAATATCTGAAACTTTGTTATGGTACAAAGACACTCTCCTCTGTGATGGCAGATGTCAATTGGAACCACAAATTGGCAGACCATGTCTATGCTGCCACGGGAAAATATCCAGCTATGAACTGCTATGATTTTATTCATATCTATGTCCCAGACGACAACAATTGGATTCATTATAATGATATTACCCCGGTTACAGAATGGGCTGATGCAGGTGGCCTTGTCTCCCTGATGTGGCACTTTAACGTTCCTCTTTCAGAGACGACAGAGGTGGGGGCGGACGGTTCTGGCGTTACCTGTGATCCGACAAAGACGACGTTTAAGGCATCTCGTGCCCTCATGAGTGGGACATGGGAGCATACTTGGTTCTATGCTCAAATGGATAAGGTCATTGCCGTGCTCTTGAAGCTCCAAGATGCAGGTATCTCGGCTTTATGGAGACCTTTCCATGAAGCTGCTGGCAATGCTACACGCACGAAAGGTGACTGGACAGGTTCTGCTTGGTTCTGGTGGGGAGCTGATGGGGCAGAAACCTATAAGGCTCTTTGGAAGGCTATGTTCGATTACTTTGCGGAAAAGGGCGTACACAACTTAGTCTGGGAATGGACCACCCAAAACTATAATGGCGATGCTTCTGCCTATGATAATGATGCCGACTGGTATCCGGGTAATCAATATGTGGATATGATCGGGCGTGATCTCTATGGATATTCTGCTTCCCAACAGGCAATAGAGTTCTCCGAGATTCAAGAACGCTATTCAGATAAGCTCATCGCTTTGGCGGAATGTGGAGTCGATGCAACGTCTTCCGCTGTTACAGCCCCTATCTATGATGCATGGAAAGCAGGTGCGATATGGGCTTATTTCATGACCTGGTATGGAACAGCCATGCCATCAGATTCTTGGTGGAAAGATGCTTTGGACCAGGACTGCGTGATCAGTCGTGACCAGATAAATATCAATGCAACATCTGTTAATGATATCATAAGATGATGAGAAAGGGTAGGTTGGGATTCTTTTGCTGTCTATTGGTCGTGCTCTCCCTTTCGTCTTGTGGGCGGACGGGTAAGAAATCTTATGATGAAATGGGTGCTCATGGTCTTACCACTCGGACGGAGAACCTACAGGCAAACTTGCGCTCCTTCTTGAATAAAGGTGTCTTAATAGGGCAGCAATATGGTACCTTAGAAGGGGTAGGATGGCGTTGTGACAGTGACCGCAGTGATTTCTATAGTATTTGCAATGATCGCCCGGCATGTAGCGGGTATGAGATCCGTGGCATCGAAGATGACCAAAAGACGAATGTAGACTCCATTCCTTTTGTGAATATTCGGAAAGATATCCTCCGATTATTTAGAAAGGGAGGATTGATCTTGCTGACATGGACAGCACCTAATCCCCAAGGAAACCTGCATCTTCTGAATCAATGGTTAGACCGGGTTGCCGCTTTCCTAAATTCCCTTGAGGATGATTATTTGATTAAGGCTCCTGTTATCTTGTTTCCGTATCCTCTTGATGGGAAAAGCTGGTATGCTCGTTTGTCTTCAGAAGAATATAAGCATTTGTTTGAGCAGACAGTAGAGCGGCTCAAGGATCAAGGCGTGACGAATGCCCTTTATGGATTATCCTTTACAGGAGTTATGTCTCAGAAACATTTGGAGGAATGGTTGCCTACAGGTATTGATGTTCTCAATGGAGCCCTTTTTCAGGTCACTCCCCAGACGAATATCCGTCATTATCAGTCAGATCTCGCAAAATTGCTTCCTGTGCTGACACATTGTGCCCAAGAACGCAATATAGTGCCAGGGCTGATGACAGGTATTGAGGGACTTCAAGATACAACATACTTTTCGGAAACCTTACTTGGCATCATCCACCAGTGTCGCCTCTCTTATATCATGTTAGGTAGGAACACGGGAGAATTTAAGGAACGCCATTATTATGCGCCGTATCCTGGTGTGGATAATGCCTTGATTGCAGATTTTGTGAAGATGTATAATGATCAGGGTGCCATTTTCCTGAGCAGGTTGAATGGCTTGTACTTGAAAAAGGAGCCCTAAAGGAAAGGTAGTCTTTAGACTACATGATAGAGTTAAGTTAGTTTATTTTTTAGAAGGTCATTGGCAGTGATTGCCGGTGACCTTTTTGGCTTTGAACCCTAAAAATGCCAAAGCAGGGGCTCGACCCCTGCTTTGAGTATGAATGATCCAGAGTCAGAATATTAATGATTCAGTTTAATGGCAAGCTTTTCAAGCATATCCTTTGTCATGGAGTCCAGATCGTATTTTGGTGCCCAATCCCATTCCTGACGGGCGCAACTATCATCAAGCTTATCCGGCCAACTGCTGGCAATGGCTTCTTTCAGAGGATCGACCTCATATACCATCTCGAATTCCGGTTTATACTTCTTGATGGCTTCATAAATCGTCTCTGGTGCGAAGCTCATGGAGGCGACATTGAATCCATTGCGGTGGATGAGGCGGGACGGATCAGCTTCCATCAAGCTAATGGCTGCATGCAGAGCATCAGGCATATACATCATGTCCATTAGTGTACCTTCTGCAATGGGGCATACGAATTTCTCTCCTCTGACGGCTGCGTAATAGATATCTACAGCATAGTCTGTGGTACCCCCACCGGGAGGAGTCACATAGGAGATCAGCCCAGGGAATCGGACAGAGCGTGTGTCTACGCCATATTTCGTATGGTAGTAGTCGCTCAGCAATTCCGTTGTGACTTTCGATACGCCATAGATGGTCTTCGGACGCTGAATCGTGTCCTGAGGCGTCATGACTTTTGGAGTGTTTGGTCCAAAAGAGCCAATGGAGCTTGGCGTAAACACAGCGCAATGTTGCTCTCGTGCTACTTCCAAAATATTCCACAAACCGTCTATGCCAATCTTCCATGCCAATCTTGGCTTTTGTTCTGCCACAACAGAAAGCAATGCTGCCAGATTATAGATGCTGTCAATATGGTACTTCTTTACAACATCCGCAATCATTTCCCCATTGGTGACATCAGCCTCCGCACATGGACCGGATTCTTTGAGCTCTCCTTGCGGTTCTGCCCCTTTGATAAATCCTGCTACTACGTGGTCATTGCCATACCGTTTCCTTAATTCCTTTGTAAGTTCTGAACCGATCTGACCGGTCGAACCAATTACAAGTATATTTTTCATGATTTAAATAAGTGAGTTTAAATTTGGCTGCAAAATAAGCACTTTTTTCCGACACCACTCTAAAAAAAGTATTAAAGATGCCTAAAATTGGGCAGGATCATGAAAAATCCCCCAAGAAATCCTTGATATGTCGAAAATATTGATTTACTTTGTACCAACGAAGTTTAAAGTTTAATATCATGTACGGAAAAATCAAAGATTATCTCAGCAAGAATCTTGCTGATCTGAAAGCTGCGGGACTTTACAAGGAAGAGCGAATCATCGAGAGTCCTCAGCGTGCTGCTATTACTGTAAAGGGTAAGGAAGTGCTTAATTTTTGTGCTAACAACTATCTGGGGTTATCGGATAACCCTCGTATCATTGAGGCTTCCAAAAAGATGATGGATCGCCGTGGATTCGGTATGTCGTCTGTGCGCTTTATTTGTGGGACCCAAGATATCCATAAGGAACTGGAAGCAGCCATCAGTGATTATTTCAAGACAGAGGATACGATCCTGTATGCGGCATGCTTTGATGCTAATGGCGGTCTATTCGGTTCATTCCTGACGGATGAGGATGCTATTATTTCCGATGCCCTAAACCATGCTTCTATTATTGATGGAGTACGTCTTTGCAAGGCAAAGAGATATCGTTATGCGAATGCAGATATGGCGGATTTGGAGCGTTGTCTGAAAGAGGCTCAGGCACAACGTTTCCGTATTATCTGCACCGATGGCGTATTCTCCATGGATGGCAATGTGGCCCCGATGGATAAGATCTGTGATTTAGCAGAGAAATATGACGCGCTTGTGATGGTGGATGAGTCACATTCCGCAGGAGTCGTAGGGGCAACTGGTCATGGCGTAAGCGAGCTTTGCCATACTTATGGTCGCGTTGATATTTATACCGGTACGTTGGGCAAGTCGTTTGGCGGTGCCTTGGGTGGTTTTACAACAGGTCGCAAGGAGATCATTGATATCCTTCGTCAGAGTTCACGTCCTTATTTGTTCTCGAATTCTTTGGCTCCATGTATAGTCGGTGCCAGTCTTGAGGTATTCAAAATGTTGAAGGAAAGTAATGATCTGCATGACAAGTTAGTCGAGAATGTCAATTACTTCCGTGACAAGATGATGGCTGCAGGATTTGATATCAAGCCCACCCAGAGTGCTATCTGTGCCGTTATGTTGTATGATGCACCGCTTTCACAGAAATATGCTGCAAAGCTGTTGGATGAGGGTATCTATGTTACAGGTTTCTACTATCCTGTTGTTCCAAAGGGTGAAGCCCGTATCCGTGTTCAGATCTCGGCTGGTCATAACAGGGAACAACTGGATCAGTGCATTGCAGCCTTCATCAAGGTTGGTAAAGAATTAGGAGTGTTGAAATCATAGTTTGTTAAATTAAGATGGTTATTCATGAAAGGGACTGTGGCAAGAACGCTTGGCTCGCAGTCCCTTTCTTCTATCCTAATTTATTCCTTAATTCATTCATTTCTTCTGAAGTAGTTGACCAACTGGTCACAAACCTGCAGATGGTATGATGTGCATCGTACGAACCCCAACGAGAGAAAAGAACGTGCTTGGACAATTTCTCTACTTCTTCATTAGGAAGGATGACAAACTGTTGGTTCGTCGGAGATTCTATGTAAAAAGGATAACCTTTGTCCAAGAATAACTGTTTCAGTTCCTGGGCTTTCTCAAGGGCTTGCTTGGAAATCCTGAAATAGAGTTGATTGGCGAATAAAGCATCAAACTGCAATCCAATCATCCGGCCTTTTGCCACTAAGGCACCATGTTGCTTGATAATGGTGAAGATATGCCTTGGCGCATCACCGTGGGGATAGACAACAGCTTCACCACAAAGGGCGCCTACCTTAGTACCTCCTATATAGAAAGCATCACAATGAGATGCTAAGAATGGAAGGGAAACATCATTCCCCTCAGCCATTAGCCCATAGCCTAATCGGGCACCATCAACATACAGTCTCAGAGCATGTTTCCGACAAACCTGGTAAATGTCTGTCAATTGTTGCGCAGTGTATAATGTTCCATATTCTGATGGGAACGTAAGATAGACGAGTCCGGGTTGAACCATGTGTTCATAGCTCTCGTCGGCGTAAAAAGAATGGAGATAGTTATCTAATTCCTTTGCATCTAGGAGCCCATTGTGCTGGGGAAGAGTGATGACTTTATGGCCTGCAGCTTCAATAGCTCCTGCTTCATGCACGTTGATATGTCCACATTCCGTAGTGATCACACCTTGATATGATCCCAACAGACTGTCAATGACAGTTGCATTAGTCTGTGTCCCTCCAACCAAAAAGAAGATATCGGCATTAGGTGCCTCACAAGCCTCTTTGATTTTCTCTTTGGCATGATGGCTCCAACTATCATCCCCATAAGTCAGACTTTGTTCCTTGTTGGTTTCTAACAAATGTTGGAGCACATCAGGGTGTGCTCCATTATTATAATCGCATTCAAAAGAGATCATTTGTGTTCGCGTTTATAAGCTTTCCAATACCCTTTTGAGAACAACCTCTGCAGAGATCTCCCGGTTTGCCGCTTCTGGGATGACCAAGCTATGATCACTTTCAATGACATCGTCGGTGACGATCAATCCACGGCGAACTGGCAAACAGTGCATGAAATAGCCCTGGTTTGTCCAGCTCATATGCTCTGCGTCAATGGTCCAGCCCATATCTTGGCAGAGAATCTTTCCGTAATTGGCAGGTTGTTTGACTCCTGGGCAACTCCAGTTCTTCGCATAGACAAAATCAGCATCTGTTAAGGCTTTCTTTTGGTCGTATTCTACTTGGGCTTTGCCAACAAACTTAGGATCCAGTTCATAGCCTTCCGGTTGCGTGATCACGAAGTCTACATCAGCTGCGTTCATCCATTGTGCGAATGAGTTAGGTACTGCCTGCGGAAGGGCGCGACAATGTGGCGCCCAACTTAGGACGACCTTAGGACGACGCGTATGCTTGAGCTCGTGCCATTTTTCTGCGATGGTGATTGTATCAGCAAAGGCTTGCAGAGGATGGACGGTAGCCGTTTCCATAGCAATAACGGGGCGACCGCTGTATTTAACGAATTGATTGACGATGGCTTCTGCATAGTCATATTCCCGGTCTTTTAATCCTGCGAAGCTTCGGACAGCGATGATATCGCAATAACAACCCATGACGGGTATGGCCTCAAGCAAATGTTCGCTCTTGTCTCCATCCATGATGACGCCTCGTTCTGTTTCTAACTTCCACGCGCCGGCATTGACATCCAGTACAATCACGTTCATCCCTAAGTTCATGGCAGCTTTCTGCGTGGATAGACGGGTGCGTAGACTGTTATTGAAGAAGATCATCAGCAAGGTCTTGTTTTTGCCCAATGATTGGTATGCAAAACGATCCTTCTTTACTTCTACTGCCTCCTGTAATGCATTTTGCAGATTACCGAGGTCTTCTACATTGAAAAATGTTCTCATATTCTATAGTCCTTTTTCATGATCTTATTTGTCCATGTACCTTGATCAGCCATTTTGACTACGATTCTTTTCATGATTGATGATTATCTTTCTCTCGGATTTCAACACGGCGGATCTTTCCAGATATGGTCTTCGGTAGTTCTTCGACGAATTCAATGATTCTTGGATATTTATAGGGCGCAGTCTCGTGCTTAACGTGATTTTGGAGTTCTTTGATCAATGCCTCCTTATCTCTTTCCTTGTATTCTTTTGCAAGGACAACAGTTGCTTTGACGACCATGCCTCGAATGGGATCAGGGACTCCTGTGATCGCGCACTCTACCACGGCAGGATGGGTCATTAATGCACTCTCCACCTCAAAGGGACCGATGCGATATCCAGAACTTTTTATAACGTCGTCAATGCGCCCAACAAACCAATAATAGCCGTCCTCATCACGCCATGCCATATCGCCAGTGTGATAGAACCCATCATGCCATGCTTCTAGCGTCTTAGCGTCATCACGATAGTATCCTTTGAAGAGTCCGATGGGTTTCTTGTCTCCTACTTTGATACAAAGTTCACCTTTTTCGCCATCCTCACATGCAGAGCCATCGGGTTTAAGCAGGCGAATATCATACTGAGGATTGGGCTTCCCCATGCTTCCAGGCTTCGGGTTAATCCAAGGGAAGGTACCCAAGGTCATTGTCGTTTCTGTTTGCCCGAATCCCTCCATCAGCTTAATCCCTGTTAGGTGATAGAATCGTTCGTACACGGCAGGCTCCAATGCCTCACCGGCCGTTGTACAGTATTTAAGGGAGGAAAGGTCATATTGAGAGAAATCTTCCTGTATCATGAATCGATAGATCGTGGGAGGAGCGCAGAAAGAAGTAATATGGTATTTCTCTATGGCGCGCATAATTTTTTCGGCTGTGAACTTCTCATGGTCATAGACAAATACGGTAGCTCCAGCAAACCACTGTCCATAGAGCTTGCCCCATACTGCCTTGCCCCAACCAGTATCTGCGACAGTCAGGTGGATGCTGTCTTCGCCAAGGTTGTGCCAGTAGACACCCGTTGTTAGATGCCCTAATGCATAGAGATAGTCATGTGCCACCATCTTGGGTTCTCCACTTGTGCCACTGGTGAAGTACATTAACATGGTATCTTCATTCGTGTTGACATGTTCAGGACGGACAAATTGGGGTGCTTCCTTCCATTCTGCATTCCAGTCGTGAAAGCCATTAGGGACTGGATGGCTGGCTTGTGCCAGGGAATTGACCGCGATGAGAATCTTTACAGATGGACTTTCAGAAAGAGACTCTTTGATTTGTGTTGTAACGTATTCATCGTTTACGCAGATGATGGCTTTGATAGAAGCCCTTTGGTTGCGGTAAACGATATCTTTCGTTGTCAACATGTGTGTGGCAGGGATGGCAATAGCTCCTAATTTGCAAAGGGCAAGCATGGACAACCACCACTGGTAATGCCGCTTCAGGATGAGCATCACCATGTCTCCTCTGCCAATGCCAAGACTTTGATAATAACTGGCAACTTGGTCTGTCTGTTCTTTTAAATCCTTGAAAGTGAAACGAATTTCTTCGCCTCGCTCACTGGTCCAAAGTAATGCCAATTTATCTGGCTTTTCTTCTGCCCATGCGTCCATGACATCATAGGCAAAGTTAAAATTCTCGGGTATGATAAAGTGCAGATTCTGTTTGAAATCATCTTCTGAGGTGAAATGAGTCTGCGTTAAAAATCTTTCTATCATTGTTTGGAAGTAAAATGAAAACGATAAACTTATTCCTTTGCTATGAGAAGATGATGGCAAGGAATTTACAAGGCTCTTCTCCTAAGGTGCACATGCCATGAGGCTGTGTGGAATCAAAATAAATGCTGTCTCCCTCGTTCAGGATCAATTCTTTCTTGCCAATGGTCAATGCCATAGATCCTTCGAGAACCATGTTGAATTCCTGTCCCGGGTGTGAGTTCATCTCTTTGGGAGTACCAGCTGGCTTTGGTTCCACTGTGACGATGAAAGGATCTGCCTTACGACCTCTGAATCCAGAGGCAAGACTTTCATAATGATAGGCCTTGCGTCTTTCGACACTCAAGCCCTTTCCTTTCCTGGTAAGGAAATAGGAATGCATGTGGGGTTCCTCGCCAAAGAGGAGAACATCAAGGGCAATGCCATACCGCTTTGAAATTTTCTGCAGTGTACTGACGGAAAGTTCACTTTCCCCACTCTCCATCTTTTCGTATTGTTTGACGGAGAGTCCGCAGAGATTAGCGATCTCTTCCTCTGGGATATCGAGAACATCCCTCAATCCCTTCAGCCTTTCGCCGATTTGCTTAATTTGTTCATCCATATTCGTTTAGTTAAATGATATCGGCAAAAATAGGAAATATTTTCCGAATGGAGAAATATACTCTTTGTTTTTTGCTTACTGGAGCCCAGCTTTCAGTCCTCGGATGACGGCACTGGTGAATCCTGCATGTTCCATTTCGTTCAGTCCTTTGATGGTGACTCCCCCTGGTGTCGTCACCAAATCAATGGCAGCTTCAGGATGAAGTCCACTTGCTTGTAGTACTTCCACTGCTCCTTTGACGGTCTGTTGCACGATTTTCTGGGCAATGTCTGCTTTGAAGCCCAATTCTACGCCTCCTTCTATGGAAGCACGGATGAAACGCATAGCATAGGCAATTCCACAAGAGGCGAGAGTAGTACCTGCCCCTAATTGCCGTTCTTCAGTAATAAAGGATATCCCCAATTCATCGAAGATCCCTTTGATCATTTTTGTCTGTGCTTCTGTTGCGTCTATTGGAACAATGAAGGTTGTGGATGCTTTCTGGGCAATGGCAATGTTCGGGATCACAAGGAAGAAGGGTGGAACCTTCCCCTTTTTATCCAGCCAGTCCTTGATTTGTTCGGAAGGGACACCTGCGGCAATAATGATGAGGATCTGACTCTGATAATCCAATACGTCTTTGATCTCCATCAGCACTTTTCCTACGACCCAAGGCTTAACGACTACGCTGACGATGTCTGGGCCATCGGCTGCAGCTGCGTTGCTTGTGGTAACGCTGGCACCCAATCGTGCGTACTTCTCGAGTCTTGTCTCCGTGGGATCAGCTACTGTGATGTCTGATGGCTTGAAAGTTTCGCTTTTAAGCAATCCCTCAACGAAAGAGCCACCCATCGCGCCTGCACCGATAACTGCTATTTTCATATTTCACTTAGTACTTTAGTCAATCTTTGAATAAAATCGTCAACCTCTTCTTTTGACAGACAAAGAGGCGGAAGAATACGCAGGACATGTGTGGAGGCGGCACCTGTGAAGCAATGTTGCTCATAGATGAGTTTGCTCCGGACATCTTTCTGAGGAACATCCAGGTCTACCCCGACCATCAGTCCGCGTCCTCTCACCTCTAAAATATGAGGTTGTGTCTTCTGCATCTTCTTGAGGCACTCAATCAGATATTCACCGACAAGATGTGCGTTCTCAATCAGCCCTTCTTTTTCTATCACGTCAAGTACAGCAAGAGCTGCTGTGCAGGCTAAGTGATTCCCACCAAAGGTTGTTCCTAATTGCCCATAAATGGGCTTAAACTCCGGTGAGATCAATACTGCTGCCATAGGGAACCCATTGCCAATGCCTTTGGCTACGGAGATTAAGTCGGGCTTGATTCCTAACCATTGGTGGGCAAAGAACTTTCCCGAGCGACCATATCCACACTGAATTTCATCACAGATGAGGACTGTGCCGTATTTCTTGCAGGCTTTTTGTAAGCCTTGTGCAAATTCGGGAGTGGCAAGACGAATTCCTCCAACGCCTTGGATACATTCCAAGATGCAGGCGCAAACATCTCCCTTTTTCAATTCCCTTTCCCATGTCTCGAGATCATTCATCGGTAAGAAGGTCACATTGCCGTTGTCATTGACTGGCGCGACAATCTTCGGGTTGTTAGTCACTTCAACTGCTAATGACGTGCGACCATGGAAAGCATGGTCGCATGACAAGATCCGTTTGCGCCCATTATGGAAGGAGGCGAGTTTCAGACAGTTCTCGTTGGCTTCTGCACCACTGTTAATCAGGAAGAGCTGATAATCGTCATACCCACAGAGTTTCCCTAAGCGCTCTGCGAATTGCTGCTGAAGCGTATTGATGACGGAATTACTATAGAATCCTAACTTATTTAACTGGTCAGTCATCATTTTAATGTAATGGGGATGACAGTGACCAATGCTGATGACTGCATGACCTCCGTATAGATCAAGGTATTCCTGTCCTTGATCATCCCATACCTTGCAACCTTTCCCCTTGACGATATTCACGTTATAAAGAGGATATACATCGAATAATTTCATAATGTCTTATATTTAGAAAGCGGATGGCTTTAATTTTAAGCCTGCGGTTTCTTCAATTCCGAACATGATATTCATGTTCTGGACAGCTTGGCCAACAGCTCCTTTCAATAGATTGTCAATACAACTGGTTATCAGGAGCTTGTCTCCGATTTTATCGCAGTGAATCAAGGCTTTGTTCGTGTTTACGACTTGCTTAAGGTCCAATGGCTTATCCACATAATGGGTGAATGGCGCATACCTGTAGAAGTCTTTGTATCCAGCTACAATGGTATCGATGTCTGCCTCTGTCTTTATTACTTCCGTGGCAAAGATTCCCCGCGCAAAGTCACCACGATAAGGGATGAAGTCGATGCTGGCATGAAGACTGCCTTGTATTTGTTCCAGACTTTGCCTGATCTCAGGTATATGCTGATGTTGGAAAGCCTTGTAGATACTTAGATTATTGTTCCTCCATGAGAAATGAGTCGTGGGACCCGGTTTTTGACCAGCTCCAGTTGATCCGGTGATGGCATTGACGGAAACGTCTTGAGTAATCATTTTCATCTGGGCTGCAGGGAGCAATCCTAACTGAATACAAGTAGCAAAACACCCTGGGTTAGCAACATGCTGGGCCTTTGAAATTTTATCTTTATTGATTTCCGGGAGCCCGTAGACATAATCATTGCCTGGTGCGGCAAGGCGGAAATCTTGGGCCAGGTCAATGATCTTGACTTGGGCAGGGATGATATGATCTCGCAGGAAAGCCTCGCTCTTCCCGTGCCCGAAGCAAAAGAATACAACGTCCACTTCTTCAAAAGGCATCTCTGAGGTAAACTTCATCTCCGTCTCGCCATAGAGGCCTTCATGTACATCCGTCAGCAAATTGCCTGCATTGCTCTCGCTGTTTACAAAAATTATTTCAGCTTGGGGATGATTAAGCAACAGACGAATCAGTTCGCCTGCTGTATAACCTGCTCCACCTAATATTCCTATTTTAATCATATTTCTTTTCTTTGTGGAGCTACCCCGTAAGGTTTGACTCCTATTGATTCGGCATTAATATCCACAGTGCCACATATAATAGAATGCCTGGGAACCCAGCCGTGAAGATGGTAAGCAATAGCCATATAATTCTCAAGACATCTTTGTCAAAACCGAAAAAATCAGCTAAGCCACCACAAACGCCTGCTAACCAGCGGTCACTTGAACGTACTAATTTCTTATTCATAGTCTTCCTCTTTTATAAGTTTCTTCGTTCTATGAGACGCTTTGGCCTGCCAAAAGGTTGCGACATACCAGAAGAAACTACCTTTTTTCATCAGGATGCATGCCGTAATAGACACGCAGTGGAGTAGAAGATACCTTGATAAACCCCTTGGCATCCTGCGCAGTCCATCCGTGTTGCATTTCCCCATATTCTCCGAGCTTGGATTTCGTCAAGTCGTCTGGAGAATCTACACCAACAGTCTGGAAACTGTATGGACGGAGCTTCAGGATGGCCGTGCCGTTGACATGCCTTTGTGATGAGGTTAACATCGCCTCAATGTCTGGCATGACAGGCTCGAGGTATTGGCTTTCATGCAGGAACATGCCATACCAGTTGCTCACCTGATCTTTCCAGTATTGTTGCCATTTGGATAGCGTGCTCTTTTCCAACAGTCGGTGGGCTTCGATGATCAGCATGGGGGCTGCCGCCTCAAAACCGACGCGTCCTTTGATACCGATGATGGTATCCCCGACATTGCAGTCGCGGCCTATTGCATAGCTGGCGCCAATTTCTTCAATTTTTTGAATGGCTTTGATCTTATCAGCAAAGGTCTCACCGTTGACAGCGACAATCTCACCCTTTTCAAAAGTAATCTTTAGTTCTTCTTCCGGGACCTTAGCCGTCACATGTTTCAGATAGGCCTCTTCTGGCAATCCTTGTGTCGGGTCTAACAATTCACCACCACAGATACTAGTGCCCCAAATGCCCACGTTATATGAATATTTCAGCTTCGTGAAATCAGCATGGAAACCATGGGCGTTCAAATAGTCGACTTCCTCTTTGCGCGAGAGTGCATGGTCGCGCGTGAGCGTGATGATCTCTGTGCCCGGAGCCATGACAAGAAAGGTCATGTCGAACCGAATTTGATCGTTACCCGCGCCTGTCGATCCATGAGCGATTGCTTCAGCGTTGATTTCCTTGGCATATCTAGCGATGGCGATGGCTTGGAAAATACGCTCCGAGGAGACGGATATCGGATAACAGTTGTTACGCAGGACATTGCCGAATATCATGTATTTCAGGGATTTCTCGTAATATTCGTGGGTCACATCAAGCGTGACATATTTTGTAGCTCCTAACTGATAGGCATTCTCCTCATTCTTTTTCAATTGTTCTGCGCTGAAACCACCCGTGTTCGCACATGCGGCATGAACCTCGTACCCTTCTTCTGCAAGCTTCATGACTGTATAGGAGGTGTCTAAACCTCCTGAAAAAGCAACAACAACTTTCTTCTTTTCCATAACTACAACCTTATTTTACTTTGTTAATACCATCTATTTTACGGATTCTTTCCATGACATCTGCGGGAATCTTTGCCGGGAGATGTTCCTCTGGATCATAGAGCATTCCTGTGCAAATACAATATTTGCGACCGGTGCGTTTCAGGACATCAACATTAATGCACCCCTCGCATCCTCTCCAGAAGGCCTCGTCATCTGTGAGTTCAGCAAAGGTAACGGGGTGGTAACCCAACTGAGTGTTCATCGCCATGACAGCAGCCCCACTTGTCAAGCTGAAGATCTTGGCATGTGGCCATCGTGTCCGCGCTAACGTGAAAGTCAAGTCCTTGATCCTTTTTGCAACGCCCATCCCTCGATAGTTAGGGTGTACAATTAGTCCGGATGTGGTCACATATTGCTTGTTCCCCCAAGTCTCAATATAGCTAAACCCAGCGAAATGGTCTCCTTCGAGGGCGATCACCGCTTTTGCCTCTTTCATTTTTGTGGCAAGATATTCATGGGTACGTTTTGCAATGCCAGTCCCACGAACTTTCGCTGCATCCGCAATCGTCTTTAATATCGTGTCGACATATTTCTCATGTGATGCGTCGGCGACCATCACTTTTATTTCTTCCATTGTTTATTAATAATTACGTTCACTTACCAAATGTTTGGAATGATGGGGCTTAGTCCTTCGATGACATCATTCTTCTGGCTCCCTTCCTTGATTACCAAGAAGATGGTGTCGTCACCAGCGATGGTTCCGAGGACTTCCGGGATGTCACTGTTATCTATGTTGTAGGCTATTGCACTGGCATATCCGGGGCGTGTTTTGATCACAGCCATATTCTTGGAAAAATTGATGGACACGAATCCTGGCGATTCGAGCATCTCAGATGCCATGCGCGGGTTCGTGATACGCTTGTACATTGTCTCATTCGGTAGGACATATACGTACTTGCCGTTCATGCTGGCAGCTTTTGCGACTTTCAGTTGCTTCATGTCCCTACTCAATGTGGCTTGGGTAAGCTGGTATCCCTCTTCCCGAAGTGCCTGTAACACTTCTTCCTGATTACTTAGCTCTTTACTTGAGATAATCATTTTCAGGGCTTCCATTCGGGCATTTTTTATCTTCATGATTTGTATTATTATTCGTTATATGCTGCAAAGGTATGAATTTTTGGATATAATACCAAACAATATGACATAAATCTGCTAAGAACACTTTCATTTTTATATTATTTCACATACAGAGGGTCTTTGTCTCCGTATTTTTATTCGTATTCTTTCATTCTTGTTATAAAGCTATTTTGGTCAAGGAAATAAGTCTTTCCTGTCTCAAAAAAATCATTAAAAGGTTTGCTAAAAGGTAAAAAATATCTATATTTGCACTGATGTAATCTTTTTCGCATTATATTAAAGTATTGATTATGCAACAAGTACAAAACTTCAAGCATGGATCTATGGAGAGGGCGTGCGCGCTTTTTTTCTTTCTTTTGCTTGGTATGGCAACATTTGCGCAGACGACAGCTGCTGGTAAGGTTAAAGATTCTGGTGGAGAGCCGTTAGTAGGCGTTAGTGTTCTTGAATTAGGGACCAACAATGGTACCGTCACAGACGTGAATGGGCGCTATTCTTTAACAGTGAAGAATGGGGCTCAGCTGAAAATCTCTTATGTCGGCTTTGTCCCTCAGACGATTAAGGCTAAGGGCAATTCCGTTGTTATTATGCAGGAAGACCATAAGACCTTGAACGAGGTCGTTGTCGTTGGTTATGGAACAATGAGAAGAAAGGATGTTACGAGTTCTATTACCACGGTCAGCGAGAAGGACTTGAACCAAGGCGTCTATACTGACCCGGCTCAGTTGCTGCAAGGAAAGGTAGCTGGCTTAGTGGTGACAACAAATGGGGATCCTTCTGGAGAGCCGAGCATTACGTTGAGAGGAGCCTCCACTTTAAGAACGGGGGAGGCTCAGCAACCTTATTATATTATAGATGGTATCCCAGGGGTTGACTTGTCTCTTGTATCTCCGGATGATATTGAAAGCATTGACGTCCTCCGGGATGCCACAGCCACGGCTATCTATGGGTCTAAGGCTGCAAACGGAGTGATCATTATCACGACTAAGAAAGGCAGGAAAGGGCGCACAAATGTTTCCTACAATGCTTACGTGGCCATTGATCGTGTTGCCAAGAATCTGGATATGATGTCAGCAAGTGAACTCAGAAGTTATGCTGCAGAGAACAATTTGACCATCCCGAATGATGAGGGCGCGGACACAGATTGGCAGAAAGAAGTCCAACGTACTGGATTCGCACACAATCATAATGTCTCCATCAATGGGGGAAATGACAAGACAACTTACAATGCGAGCATTAACTATATGAATCGGGAAGGCGTCATCAAGGGGACGAACATGAATCGCTTGAATGGACGTGCCTTGGTATCGACTAAGATCCTGAAAGACCATCTTAAGCTTGCTTTGGGACTTAATGCCAGTCAGGGTAATTTTGAAAGCGTTCTTGGGAACGGGGATGGCGCCAGCGTGAACGATGCCATGAATTATTATTCTCCTCTTGTACCGGTGTATAACGAAGATGGATCCTATTATGAGTCTTCGGGTATCTCTATGAATTACAATCCTGTGGCGATGATCAGCCAGGATCGCTTTAAGAATACCCGGCGGCGGATGATGATGACAGGCAATGCAGAGTTGACAATTGTTGATGGACTCACATGGTCGGCGAACTATTCGTATATGAATCGGCAGAACATCTTCAGTGGCTACAATAGCGTGAATTCTCAGGTAGTGAAGAAAAATGGACAAGCTGAACGGAATACCTATTTCGGGCATAGTCAGGTGTTCGAGACCTTTGGAAATTTCTCTAAGACCTTTAACAAGGTGCATAGCATGGGGATTATGTTAGGTTATTCGTGGGAAGAGAAATTACAGGGTGATGGCTTTGGCGTGACGGTTTATAATTTCTACAACGATGATTTGACTTATCATAACTTGACGTACGCAAGTAGTATAGACGGGATCTCTGCCGTAGAGAGCAAGGGCGAGTCGATTCTCCGCATGATCTCTTTCTATGGGCGTATGAATTATTCCTATAAGAGCAAATATAACTTCCAGGCGACCCTTCGCCGTGATGGTTCTTCTGCATTTGGGAAGAATAACAGATGGGCAACTTTCCCTTCTGTTAGTGCCGCGTGGCGCTTGAGCGAAGAGCCGTTTATCAAGAACCTGAATGTGTTTGATGACCTGAAGCTTCGGGCTGGTTATGGTGTTAGTGGTAACTCTTTAGGATTCGATGCTTATTCTGCCATCCGGACCTACGGTGCAAGTGGCTGGTTTACGGCCTCGGATGGAAGTACGTACCGAACATTGGCCGCGACGAACAATGCCAACCCCAACCTGAAGTGGGAAAAGACGGGGATGTTGAATGTCGGTCTTGATTTTTCCTTTTTCGGCAGTAGGCTGAACGGTACCGTAGAGTACTATGTCAAGAAGACCAGCGACCTGATCTACGGCTATAATGTCTCTACGCTCCTTTATCCTTATGGTACGATGATGGCCAATGTGGGGGATATCTCTAATAGAGGAATTGAATTTACTTTGAATGCGGTCCCAGTTAGCAATAATAACTGGAATTGGTCTACGATGCTGAACTTAGCCCATAATTCTAATAAGGTGGATAAGCTGTCGAATGCTACCTATTCGGTCAAGTATATTGATGAGGCACAACCTGACATCGCAGGTAATACTGGCGTTTCCGTGCAACGGTTGATGGAAGGGCAGCCCATTGGTACTTATTACACTTGGGAATGGGCAGGATACAGTGATACTGGCGTGTCACAATTTTATGTCCATGATGCAACAACCGGCAAGCGGACGGGTGAGGTGACGACATCTCCGGAGGATAAAGATCGTACGATCGTTGGAAATGCGCAGCCAGACCTTACCTTCGGATGGAATAATACCATCACTTATAAGAAAAGCTGGACGTTGACAGCTTTCTTTACAGGGGTCTTGGGAGATAAGGTCTATAATTGCTCTCGTGACCAGTATAGTACTATCAACTTGATCACGATGGGCAAGAATGTATTGTCTAGTGTCGCTACTGACCAGTTGGCTACTGATGTGAATGCGCAGATGCCATCCGACCGGTATATAGAAGACGGCAGTTACTTGCGGTTGCAAACCCTGTCTCTTTCCTATACCTTTAAGAGCTTGGCAGACTGGATGACCAGCCTGACTGTGTATGGGACAATGAATAATGTATTCACGATCACTGGCTATAAGGGCATTGACCCGGAAGTGGAATTGAGCGGATTGACCCCAGGCATAGATTGGAGGCATAGTTGGTATCCCCATACCCGTAGTTTTATGCTTGGCGTAAAAATTAATTTCTAAGAGGAAAAGAAAATGAAGAAGATCATATATTATGCGGTAGCAGGTTGGCTGTTGACCTTAGGGGCAGGGTGTACCAATCTGGATGTGAATGTCAATTCTAAGTACACGACATATCCGAATTCCCCAATTGCCTTGGAAGCCATGGAGGCTGATGTCTTTTATGCATTCCGGAATGCTTTGGGCGTAAACTATAATGTGGCACAGTCGCTTTCTTCCGATGAGGAAGTGGGGATCAGCTTTGACGGTGACTATTATGACAAGGCCGTCTATGCTCATCCTACACTCCATAATTTCCTTCCAGATGACGGGTGCCTGTCCTATTATTCTGATTTGGGCTCCGGTATTACCAAATGTAATACACTGATTGAGACTTATGGCGACCAGACTACCAGTGCCGCTCAGGCAAGGGCAATGCGTGCTTTCTACCATTTTATCTTAATGGATAGCTTCGGCGATACTCCTATTATCGACAAGCTTGCAGAAGGAGGCACGTCTTTGGATCGCTCTCCTCGTGCAGAGGTGGCGAAATGGATCGAGAAAGAATTGCTCGAGATTATTCCGAGTCTCCCATCAAATGTTGACGAGACGACCTATGGCAAGCCGACGCGTTGGATGGCTGAGGCCTTGCTCGTGAAGCTTTATCTGAACTGGGCAGTCTATACGGCAAAAGATGTCACGGCATACGAGCCTTCGGATGCCAATGAGAAATTGGATGATTGCGTGAAGTATTGTGACGATATCATCAAGAGTGGACACTTCAACTTAAGTGATCCTTATCGTTCGAAGTTCTTCCCAGAAAATGGCTATCAGATCAAGGACTTCATCTATGCGATGCCCTACGATTGCGTGACAGAGACAGGCATGCATTATGAACGCTATCGTACTTGGCGCAAGACTGATGGAGGCGGTGATGATGGTTCTACTACTTATTATGGAGATAAGGGAGTGAAGTCTTTTGGGGGCAATATTTCGCTTACCCCGGAATTCGCGAGCCTTTTCAACCTGGAGGGAGATGATCGGAATGGCGTGATCTTGCGAGATACGATCTATCAGTATGATGCCACCACAAGGGAGAAGACCGGAAAGGTGTGGACATACAAGGGAAAACCTGTCGTCCTACAGAAGAATATAACCCTAAAGGCGAATAAGGATGGCATCGTAGAAAACCCGGAATTCCTGAATACAGGTGCAACGGTCACGGGTTGGTCGCAAGGATACAAGAGCATGAAATTCTGGGTATGCACTTCCGATTATAAGAACGACAGGAATCAGAGCAATGATGTCCCTATCTTCCGTTATGCTGATATTATCTTGGAAAAGGCTGAGGCGATTCTTCGTGGCGCGTCGGCTACGAACGGACAGACGCCTATGAGCCTGATGAATGAAATCCGATCTTATGTACATGCCCCACTGCTGACGACAGCCCCCACGCTCCAAGATCTTTTGGATGAACGGGGCAGGGAGTTTATCACGGAGAACTGGCGGCGTAACGACCTCATTCGTTTTGGGAAGTTCGAGGATGAATGGGGATTCCATAAGAAAGGGTTCAATACAGCACGTTTCGACAAGACCTGTAGGATCTTCCCAATCCCGACCAGCGTCTTGAATCTGAATACAAACTGGGAACAGAATCCTGGATATTAAATAGAGGTTTCGCAGGTAAGGAGAGCCTTGACAAATTGGGGTAATCGTCATTTGTCAAGGCTTTCTTGCATTTTTGAAGTAAAAGATTTTGTTTTTTCTTCATAAAATTGTAACTTTGTAGTAGGAAATCTATCCATTTTGATTACTTGCTTATGGATCCTACGGAGCAGTTGATAATAGAACAGTTGAGACAAGGGAAGGATGAGGCATATAAGTTCTTATATGACCATCACTACCCCGTGCTTTGTCATATTGCCGTACAATATGTGCATGATGAGTTCTTGGGAGAGACCCTGGTAAGCGATACCATCTTCCATTTGTGGGAAGTCCGTGAGACCCTCCATATCAAAAGTACCCTTCGTAGCTACCTCATTCGTTCCGTGCGGAACCGTTGTTTGGACTATCTAAAAGCGCAATCTAACCAACGTGAACAACTCGTTTCCGACGTGGCTGATCTCCCGACCGTGAGGTCTGCGGAATCGGATGATTATCCCTTGGGTCATTTATTGGCGCAAGAACTTGAGGAAAAAATTGCCCAAGCGATCGATAGCCTCCCCGCTGATTGCAAACGCGTGTTTAAGTTAAGTAGGTTCGAAGGAAAAAAACAAGAAGAAATCGCTAAAGAACTTAATATTTCTGTGAATACGGTCAAATACCACATGAAGCGGGCTCTTGCCCTTTTGCACGCTGATTTGCATAAATATTTGCTCGCCCTTTTCACTTTGTTGATGCAAAATTGATTTTTTTTCTTTTGCGACTACCCACCTTGTTCCCTTTTTCGTCTGTTAAATAAGAATGTTAATGATGGAGTATAGCGTTCAACAACATATTGATGATCTCATTATTCAGTTGCTTGGCAATGAATTGAATGAGAAAGACAAAGAGGAACTTTGCCAATGGGTCAATGCCTCCGAAGCCAACAAGAAGTATTTCATGGACCGTCAGGAAATCTGGTTCTCTTCGATAGATTCAGAGGAATTGGCTAAATATGATGGGAAGAAAGCTTATCAACTCTTTTTAGACAGAGTGGAAGATGCGAGGAGAGACGATGAAGATGAGGCTCGCCATGCTTTTCCTTCAAGATGGTTGGCTTATGCAGCAGTTCTTGCAGCCTTTTGCATCATCTCTTATGTCTCTTATCATCATGGACAGACAACGATTAAGTCAGATTTTGCAAATATCGTCATAGAGGCACCGCAAGGTTCTCGGACTAAATTGAACTTACCTGATGGCACCGTCGTGTGGTTGAATGCTGGGTCGAAGATCGCCTATTCCCAAGGCTTTGGACTAACTGATCGCCAAGTAATGCTGACAGGAGAAGGCTATTTCGAGGTGAAGAAGAATGAGAAACTTCCATTCTCGGTCAAGTCGGAGAATTTGCAAGTCAATGATATCGGAACGATTTTCAATTTCAGTGATTATCCCAATGATGCAGAGGCTGTTGTGTCCCTTCTTGAAGGGAAGGTTTCCTTGAATGATGTCAAGCATCAGGAGAAGGTCTTCTATCTGAATCCTCATGACCAGGCGATCTTTAATAAGTCGACGGGCAACATGGTCATCAACACTTCAGCGGCGACCCAGGAGACTGTTTCCTGGACAAGTGGGAAATTAATCTTGAATGGACAACCATTTGGGGAGATCGTTAAGGTGTTAGAGCGGAGCTATAATGTGAAGATCATCGTGGCAAACCCAAACTTGAACCATTATCATTTCTATGGAGATTTCCTGCGTCAGGAGGAGAGCTTAACCGATATTCTCAATGATCTCTCAGCTACAGGAAAGCTGCATTATAAGATGAAAGATAAGAAGACTATCATACTTTATTGAGAAAATATATTCGTAAACGTATCATGATTAATAACTAAAAACGAGGAAAATGGAAAGAATCAGGTCAGTATGAAAACTTGGGAGAGAAAAAGGCAGGAAGATCTTGCACATCTGCCTGCCAGAAAGCTCTCTTAGTACTATCGGGTAGTAATTCGGAGAATTCTAAAACATTGTCTTTCGCTCATCCATATCGAACATATGAACCAGTCTATACAATGCAAAATTACTGAATTTCTCCGATATTACGAATAAATCTAAACATTAAAAACATTAATTTAAAATTGTTATGAATTACAGAAAGAAATTCTTATTTTTAGGGGTTCTCTTTGCAATCAGCGTAAGTGCGATGGCTCAGAATATCGCATTGCGTCTGAAAAATGTCACGGTAAAGAAGGCGATGACAGAATTAAAGCAAAAGAGTGGTTATTCTTTTGTGTATGAAGGTTCAGACATTAATGTCGGCAAGAAAGTAAACGTGAATGCCAATACGGTATCCCAGGCTGTGGAACAGATCTTGGCAGGCCAGCATGTTTCCTATCGTATTAATGGTAAAAGTATTATTGTCTCGAAGAAAGTTACGACGCAAATAAGACAAAACGGTAGTGCCTCGCGAAAAGAAAAAATCTCCGGCACCATCACTGATACTCAAGGAGAACCCATTATCGGTGCGAATGTCAATGAAAAGGGGACGAAGAACAGTGCGGTCACAGATGTCAATGGTCGTTTCACTATTGATGCTGAAATAGGGTCTCCACTTGTTATCTCCTATATTGGCTATAAAGATCAGGAAGTAAGGGCTTCTGATAATATGCAGATTACCATTCATGAGGCAACGGAAAGTATTGATGAAGTTGTCGTTGTGGGGTATGGTACCATGAAAAAGAGGGACCTGACGGGTTCCGTGACTTCCGTGAAAATGGACGATGAGCCTGTCGGGACAGTTTCTTCTATTAGTCATGCATTGGCAGGGAAAGCCGCTGGTCTTCAGGTGAATACGATTAGTGCGCAGCCTGGTGGAGGTGCCACTTTTAGGATCCGTGGCGCAGCGTCTGTAAATGGGGGGAATGATCCTTTGATTATTATAGACGGATTCCCGGTAAATTCTTCTGGGGATATTAGCGTTGGTAGATATAGCAGTGGATCATCTGATAACATCTTGGCAAGTATCAATCCTAATGACATAGAGTCCATTGAGGTCTTAAAGGATGCAAGTGCTACGGCTATCTATGGAGCACGGGCAGGACATGGCGTGATCATCGTAACGACAAAAAAAGGAAAGCAGGGAAATGCCAAGGTAACCTATTCTGGTACGGTTTCTGTCCAGGATATGGCAAAAAAGTATGAGATGCTGAATGCTCATGATTTTATGCAAGTGACAAATGATTACTTACATGAGAATTGGATGAGGACAAATGGCATTGGCGTCTATGGTGGAAAGAGCGAATCAGAAGCATCTTCTCCTTTTACTCCCAGGTATTCTGACGCAGAGATTGCAAATCCTGTGAATGATACAGACTGGTTTGGCGAAATTACGCGTACAGGTTTCCAAACACAGCATAATGTATC
This sequence comes from uncultured Prevotella sp., assembly GCA_905210845.1. Lineage (GTDB taxonomy): Bacteria > Bacteroidota > Bacteroidia > Bacteroidales > Bacteroidaceae > Prevotella. The sequence goes on along the minus strand of CAJLYG010000004.1, from coordinate 12,606 downwards.
TATTACTGGTGGAACAGAGCATACAAAGTATATGGTATCTGGTAATTACTTCAAGCAAGATGGAGTTATTAAGAACAATGGTATGGATAGGTTTACCGGTCGCGTGAATCTTGACCAAGATATTAACAAATATGTAAAAGTTGGCGTAAACTTGACTTTGTCAAAGATTAAAACCGATAATGTTCCTCTGGGAAGTGGGCAGAATGAATATGCCAGCATCTTAGTAGCGGCATCTCAGTTTAATCCTTTACTCCCGATTAAGGATGAAAAAGGCAATTATGTGCTCAACTCTCAGGCTGCATTTTTGCCTAACCCTGTGAGCTTGCTGGAGATTACGGACAAAACAACGAAGGAAAGGGTCCTGGGTACAGCCTATGTGGAATACCGTCCTATTCAGGATCTCTTACTTCGGGCGAATTTCGGTATGGATAGGAATTATCAGAGGAGGGAGACCTATCTTCCTAAGACAACATTGTATGGTGCAAAAAAGAATGGACAGGCAAATATAGGTCAATATGATAAGTCTGATTATTTGTTGGAGCTAACCAGTACCTATACGAAAACATTTGGTAAACATTCCCTTAATGCCTTGGTTGGATATTCTTTCCAGCGCTTTACGGATAAATGGTTGGGTGCAGAGAATAATGACTTTATTACGGATGCATTCAAATACAATAATTTAGGAGCGGGAGCATATCCCAGTCCTTCTGTAGAGTCTTCTGCGACACAGCATGAAATGGCTTCTTTCTTCGGAAGAGTTAATTATACCTATAACGACCGATATCTCTTGACGGCAACGCTACGTGCGGATGGTGCCAGCAATTTTGCCAAAAACCATAAATGGGGTTACTTCCCGTCGGTGGCTTTGGGATGGAGATTTACGGAAGAAGAGTTTATGAAAAAGTGGGACTGGTTGTCTAATGGAAAGCTAAGGCTTAGTTTTGGGCAAACTGGAAATTCTAATGTCGGCAATAGAGCAGTCAGCTATTTTGCAACAGGGTATAATAATGAATTTGGTGGTACCAAGCATGTGGGCGTATATCTTGCACAGTTGGGAAACCCTGACTTAAAGTGGGAGACCACTACAGAGTGGAATGCGGGTCTTGACTTAGGATTTTTGAATAATAGGATCAGTGTGACAGCAGATTTTTTTCATCGTGTTGTTTCCGACCTGTTGAATACGCAAAACTTGATGTCTTATTATGAGGTAAGCTCCATGATGGCAAATATTGGCAAGACGCAGAGCAATGGTCTTGAATTGACAGTAAATACGGAGAATATTCGGTCGAAGGATTTTGATTGGAATTCTACCCTGACCTTTTCTTTCTATAGGGATAAATGGAAGGAGCGTAGCCCTCAGTGGAAACCAGCTGCTTATTCTGAGTACCATTCCCCCATTCGCTATTATGCAGGTTATTTGTCAGATGGACTTATTCAACCAGGGGAGGAAGTTCCTTATATGAAGGGGGCGATCCCAGGACAAGTAAAATTAAAGGATATCAATGGATATGTTTATAATGAAGACGGGACGTACCAAGTAGACAAACACGGTATTCCGCTCAAGACGGGTAAGCCTGATGGAAAGCTTGATGATGCCGATAAAGTTATTTATGGAAACGCAGATCCAAAATTTATGGCAGGGTTCAATAATACCTTTAGATACAAGAACTTTGACCTGAATATTTATTTCTATGGCGAGTTTGGCGTCTATACAGAGGGATCATATAAAGATCTGTGGCTAACAGGAGGGACAGGTAATATAGTTAATTTATATAGGAGTTATAATATGCCTGTTTCTGCAAAGGACGTTTGGACACATAGCAATACGACTGCCACACGCCCAGGGTATTTCCAGTCATATAGTTCTTATGGTATTGGCGATTATTTCTTGGAGAGAAGTTGGTTCGTAAGATGTCGGAATATAACGCTTGGTTATACCATTCCTGTCAACAAGAAATACATCAACAGAATGAGAGTATATGTAGATGCGAACAATCCATTCTGCTTTACTCCTTATAAAGGGCTTGACTTAGAGACAGATAATTCTGCATGGGCATACCCCAATGTGCGGACATTTACGTTCGGAGTAGACATAACTTTCTAAATTAAAGAATACGACAATGAAAAAGATATATTTATTGGTTTCTGTTTTAGCATTGATGTTTTTCTCGTCATGTACCGACTTGACGGAAAAGGAATATGATATCATAGGTTCAGGTATGTTTCCCAAGACAGAAGAAGACGCAGATGGCTTGGTGACCGCTGCTGCGTATGGTCCTTTTGTCAGCAATTGGTATAGCGGGGTGTTTACTGTAGCCCAGAGTGGAGTGCAGACGTATACTGAGATGACTACTGATATTGGATATTGCCAATGGAATGATGCTGTTTGGCCTGATTTGCTGAATGTCAATTTCACTCCCAATTCATCAGGACCTACTACGACGTACAAGAAATATATTAATTCTATCTCCAAAATGACACAAGCTCTGGAGAGATTAAAAAACATGGATATCAATGACGATGTGAAGAATCAGTATATGGCAGAGGTTCATTGTGGTAGGGGTTGGTTGGCTTATATCCTGTACGACCTTTATGGACCTTTGCAGATCGCAACCCCGGAGTTGCTTTCAAGTGGGAAAGACGAAGTGCTCCCGCGCTCGACAGCTGAGGAAACAGTGAAGTTCATCAAGGATGATCTTGAAGAGGCGATTAAATATCTTCCTGCCAGGTATCAAAAGGGCGATGCTGGTTATGGTCGTTTTACAAAAGCTGTTGCCTATACCGTTCTCATGAAATTATATATGCATGAGAAAGATTGGAAGAATGCGGTAGCTTGTGGAAAAGAACTGATGAAACCGGAGTATGGCTTTAAGCTTGTTCCGCATTATAAGGACATCTTCACGTTGGAAAATGAAGGCAATGATGAAACAATTTGGGCAGCAGTATGCAGCACGAGTGGAAACCAACAGCTTTGGCTTGCCCATGTTTTGTCCAGTGAGTATCCAACAAAGAACACGTCCATTCAGAAATGGGGAGGTTATCGCGTGCTATGGGATTTCTACCATACGTTTGATCCTAAAGACGAGCGTTTACAGGTGTTAGTGGGTGACTTCGTAGGCACAGACGGCGTCGAATATAACGAAAAGAATCCGGGTACTGTCCTGTTTGGTGGAGCTATGCCTATTAAATATGGGGAAGATCCAAGTGCTACTGGCGAAGAAAGCCAGATTGATTGGATCGTATTGCGTTACGCTGATGTCTTGACGCTGTTGGCCGAGGCTGAATGTCGAGCAGATAATAGCGTCAGTGAGGAAGCTGTCAGCCTGCTGAATATGGTACACCAACGCGCAGGTCTTGCTCCGTATAAACTTAGCGACTTTGCTTCTCCAGAAGCATTCCTTGATGCAGTCTTATTAGAAAGAGGGCATGAACTGTGGTTTGAGGATTGCCGTCGGACAGATTTGATCAGGTATGGAAGATACATTGAGTATGCGAAGAAATATCGCCATTCTACAACGGCTGCTGATTATATGACTCTTATGCCGCTGCCTCAGTCAATAATTGATGAGGGAAAGGGACAGGTGATCCAGAATCCCGGTTATTGATGATAAGTAAGTTCTTATGGCAAAGAAAAATCTGATCGTATGTATATTCGCACTGCTCTTGTCTGTACAAGCATTGGGTTCCAATCCAGTCATTGGTCTCTTGGAACGTATAGACAAGGGCGCTTCGAAGAAGTTCTATGTCGAGCGGGTGGATTCCGCTCGTCAGGACTTCTTCGAAGTCTATAATAAAGGGGAGCGTATTGCGGTTCGCGGCAATAGTTATATTAGTATTGCGGCTGGTATCAACTGGTATTTGAAGTATGTGGCTCATATTCATTTGTCATGGAATTGTATGCAGGCAAAGTTGCCCTCAGTCATGCCACCTGTGAAAGAGCCTATTCGTAGAATGACGTCTTATCCCCTCCGTTATTATCTTAACTATTGTACTTTCTCTTATTCTTCTGCATTCTGGGATTGGTCGCGCTGGCAGCAAGAAATAGACTGGATGGCAATACACGGCATTAATGTGTGCCTTCAGATCGTGGGCACTGACGTGGTATGGCGTAATACCTTGCTTCGTTTAGGATACAGTAAGGAGGACGTGAATAAGTATGTGGCGGGCTCTGGATTCCAGGCATGGTGGCTGATGAATAATCTTGAAGGATGGGGCGGCCCACTTAGTGATAACTGGTATCGGCATTCAGAACAATTAGGGCGAGCAATCGTGAAACGTATGAGAGAATGGGGGATTAGCCCTGTCCTGCCGGGCTATTCGGGAATGGTTCCGCACGATGCGAAAGACAAACTGCATCTTGACGTGCAGGATCCTGGCACCTGGTGCGCTTACCATCGTCCAGCCTTCCTACAGCCAACTAGTCATCAATTCGCAAATATGGCTCGTGTGTATTATCAGGAACAAGCTAAGATCCTGGGCAAATCAGATTATTACAGTATGGACCCCTTCCATGAAGGAGGTAGTGTCGCTGGTGTGGATTTGAATGCGACAGGATTGGCTATATGGAAGGCTATGCAGGAAGCAAGCCCTCAATCGAAATGGGTAATACAGGCTTGGGGAGTCAATCCTCGCTGGGATATGATCAAGAATATTCCACAAGGTGACATTGTTGTTCTCGATCTCAATGCGGAGAATGTCCCACAGTGGGGAGACGAAGATTCTGATCGTTATAGAAAGAATGGATTTGGACACCATGACTGGTTGTATTGTATGCTCCTTAATTTTGGTGGCAATGTTGGATTGTTTGGTAGAATGGATGCCACAATTGAAGGGTTCTATAAGGCGAAGTCGTCTTCTTTCCGCCAGACTATGAAAGGCGTAGGTCTTACAATGGAAGGGATTGAGAATAATCCTATGATGTATGAGCTGCTTTGTGAACTGCCCTGGAGAAATGAAGCATTTGATAAGGAATCTTGGATTCGTCAATACTGTAAGGCGCGTTATGGTAAGGAGAATGCAGCTATTTTGCGTGCTTGGCAGATGCTGATACATAGTATCTACAATTGCCCAAAGCGAAGCCCACAGCAGGGTACATCAGAGTCAATCTTCTGCGCACGCCCAGGAAAGGATGTGTATCAAGCATCTACTTGGTCGAATATGTCGCCTTATTATAATCCAGATTCTGTGATAGAAGCTACTAAGGTATATTTCTCGGCTGCCTCTGAATTCGCGGGAGAGAAATTTAATGATAACTATGAATATGATCTCGTGGACATCACAAGGCAGGCTTTGGCCGAGAAAGGAAGAATGGCTTACAAAGAAATGCAGCAAGCCTTAACTGGGAATGATAAAAACGAATTTAAGAAGAGCTCTGAAAAATTCTTGCATCTCCTTTTGTTACAAGATAGCTTGTTGTCAACACGAAAAGAATTCATGGTCGGCTCTTGGTTAAATCAGGCTAAAAACTTGGGAAAGACACAAGACGAGAAGGACCAATATGAATGGAATGCTCGTACGCAAATTACCACGTGGGGTAATCGTGTGGCTGCCGACCAAGGGGGATTGCATGATTATGCGCACAAGGAGTGGGCAGGAATTCTCAAGGATTTCTATTATCATCGGTGGAAACTATGGATAGATGAAATGATGAGAGAACTCAATGGAGGTCACTCTCAATCTTTGGATTTCTATTCGATAGAGGAACCGTGGACGAAACAACATAATCAATATCCTTCCGTTGCTCAAGGAAATGCAATGGATGTAGTTCAAAGAGTACTTGATTGGAAATGAAGGCGTTTTTATTATTTGCTATAAGCTTTTTCTTCTTTCCCGTATGTTTAATGGCTTGGGAAGGAGATACTTGGAAAGGAACTGTTAATGGTCATGGCCATATACAAAGCCTTACATTCAACACAGGGAATGGGGAAGAGAATATCCCATTCCTCGTGGAGGGGAAAACTGCGGGCCCTGCTTTTTATGTCAACATGGGAAGCAAAGATACAGTGTCGGAATGGAGAAAGAAAGCCCAGGACGAGTATGTGACATCAATCGGTCAGGTGGAGTGTAGCTTAGTTTATACCAGCCTAAAGGGGAATCCTGCCATACAGGTTACGATCAAGAATGTAGGGCACACGCCTTTTCAGCCTGTCAAAGCAGGAATAAAGTTAGGGATAGATACTTACATGGATAAATATCCAGAGTGGAATCATAAGTTCTTCCCAACTCTCATGTACAATGAGAAAAGCCACTTCTATGGTTATATGCAATCTCCTTCAGGAAGTGTCCTTGCCTTGGCTTGCCCACAGCCAATTGCTGCATGGAGTGTAGATTATAATCAAGGCTATCAAGATCCTGCGCCTCACTGGTTTATGGGGCATCGAATCCTTTCTCTTAATTTGGACTTGATGAATGCTTTGCCGTTGCCAGCCCATAATCCTCAGGGTTTATGGTGCCTAAATCCACAAGACAGCCTTACGTGGACAATATGTCTCTTCCCTACGAGCATGGGAAATTTGTTTCCGATGCTACACCAAACGATAGATGCACCTATGTTACAATTGGAGAAGACTTCTTATGATAGGGGTGACGTAGCGTCCTTCTTCGTTTATGGGAACATGCCCAAAGTGAAGGTGATCTCCGAGGATGGGACTCATCTGCCTGTAAATATGAAAATGGTACAGAAAGACAAATTCCAAATATCCTGTAAGTTATCTGCCTTTGGACTGTATGATATTCAAGTTGTAGATGGGAATAAATTTGCCCAAGGAAAAATATCCGTTCACTCTTCCTGGGAATGGTGTATGAGAAAAGCAAGGGAAGCTGCCCTTCGATACAAGCAAAAGGCGACATCTCATGCAGAGAGTTGGTATGGTTTTTATTCTGCTTTTATTGCTGCCCGTTATTTTCCTGATGCAAAGATAGACCAACAGGTTTCTGACAGGTTTGAATACTTGTTTGCTTTGCTCCATGATGTAAATAAGATGGAACCTAAATACTACAAAAGTCGGATTCAGAATACATCAACGACAATAGGTCTTCTTGTCGCGAAATATCAGGCTTCCCATCAGGAAAATGATATTCGTCGTGCTTCACAATTGGCGGATTGGCTGATCAAGTTCAGTCAAGCAGAGAATGGGGCTTATATGAATGGCAGGACCAATTATACCAGTGTTATATATGTTGCCAAAAGTATCTTGGAATTATATTTAGAAGAAGAGAAATTGGGAAAACATGATGCAGGGTGGAAGGCTATCGCTGAAAGGCATTATCTTTCAGCTAAAAGGGCGATAGACCAACTTGTGAGTAGCAATGGAAACTTCCAAACCGAAGGAGAAATGACATTCGAAGATGGAATGGTAGCATGTTCTGCCTTACAGATCGGTATGTTCGCTTTATTGCAAAATAACCAAAGTGACCGGCAACATTATACAGATGCGATGTTGAAGATCTTGAATGACCATGATTGTCTGACACAACTTCAAGTACCTGATGCGCGTAGACGGGGAGGAACCTTGCGCTATTGGGAAGCTCAGTATGATGTCCAGATGCTGCCGAACATGTTCAACTCACCTCATGGATGGAGTGGATGGCGGTGTTATGCTACTTATTATGCATATTTGCTGACAGGGGACCCTCGTTGGATGATCGAGACATACAATGCAATGGGCGCTTTTTCCAATTTGTTGGATAGACACACTGGACAATTACGATGGGCTTTTGTTGACGATCCCTATCTTAAGGTAAGACAAACTTGCGAGCCTGATCAGCATTATACCGCAGACTCTTTGAGCTTTGGAAATCCTCATCCCGATCTTTATCCTACCAAGGAATTCGTGATCGGAGAGCAATATGTGAACATGATCAGTGACTGGCAAGGGGTGAATACGCAAGATAATGATGTGCATGAAGTATTTAAGTGCATGGGAGAAGTTGCCGTTGCCAATGCTTTTGTCATTGAGAATGCAGATGGTAGCTTCATGGCATTTAACTGTAAAGTAAGGCGACAAGGAAGTCGCCTGATAGTAACCTCGCTTGAAAAGCAGGTTAATAACCTCCATTATAACTTGAAACACCCATATTCCATAGACTTCAATACTAAAAAGGAAACTTCGTCTAGTCATGGAATTGGATGGATAAAAGAAAAAATCGATTGATATGAATAATATAAGAAATATACAAATAACATCAGAGAATAAATCCCCTCGTAGGCGGATCTTATCAATTGATGTCTTAAGAGGGATAACCATCGCAGGAATGATCTTTGTAAACAATCCGGGTGGGGCGGAAGTCTATAAACCGTTTGCGCATGCAAGCTGGATAGGCCTGACTCCTGCCGATTTAGTCTTTCCTTTCTTTATGTTCCTGATGGGGATTACAACTTATTTATCCTTGCGTAAGTATCAGTTTGAATGGTCTTGGGCATGTACTCGGAAAATAATCAAGCGCACATTTTCTTTGTGGGGTATCGGGCTGATAATAGAATGGTTGATGATGTTGTCCTATCGATTATCGGAGTCAACAGATTCCTTCATTCCTTTCCTCAGGGATAGTTTTTCTCATCTCCGTTTATTGGGTGTATTGCCTCGGTTGGGAATTTGCTATGGCTTGGCAGCGGTCATCGTCTTGTCAATAAAGCATAAGTATATTCCTTGGATCATTGCTTTCTTGTTTGTTGGCTATTATGTTATCTTGGAGAGTTCTAATGGCTGGGTACATGATTCGGCAAATATATTTGCCATAGTTGACAAAGCTGTTTTAGGTTCCAATCATTGCTTTGTTTGGGATGTGCCCGATCCCGAAGGGGTACTGAGTACAGTGCCTGCGCTGGCCCATGTTCTTATTGGCTTCTGTGTAGGGAAGTATATCATGAATAGTGAAGGGTTGGACAACCAAATAGAGCGTTTGTTCATCATCGGCGTTTCACTTACATTGATGGGGTGGCTGCTATCCTTTGCTTGCCCAGTTAGTAAGAAAATATGGAGCCCGACATTTTCAATGATAACGTGTGGTATGTGCTCCGCAATCCTTGCTTTGCTGATATGGGGAATAGATAAACGAGGTCGTAAAAATCAAGCCATAACTTTCTTCCTTGTTTTCGGCGTAAACCCGTTAATTCTTTATGTTCTCAGTGAACTGTTGTTCATCCCTTTGAGCATTCTGCCTTTAGGAGGATATTCCATTTCTCATTGGACTTATCATAGTATTCTTTTCCCCGTGTTAGGAGCGAAACTCGCTTCTTTGGCTTGGGGATTGTGTGTGATAGGTATCGTTTGGTATTGTGGCTTTACTTTATATAAGAAGAAAGTTTTCATCTCATTGTGAATATAATTCAAGCGTTGACCCTCTCAACCGACCCTGGTTTTGGGTGGTAATTAAAGACTTTGGATATATGTACGACAATTCTTAATAAATCTCTTTGCCAGCTCCCGCATTCCTTTACGAAGAAACGGTTATGAACATCAAAAAACAGAGAGACGACCTCAGTACCTTTGTCGTAGAGATAAGACACATCATAGATGATGCACGGGTTCATGCTGTGCGCAGTATTGACCATGCGCGCGTGATAATGCATTGGTCTATTGGCAAGCGCATTTTCGAGAAAGAGCAGGAGGGTAAGAACAGGGCTGACTATGGTAGCCGACGAGAATCCCACTATTGGCTCCTGCTCTGCACCGATAAGATCGACACTGCCGTCCGTCTGACGCTGCCGGAAGACAACACCACAATTCTTGCAAGCCGCTATCAGCTGTATCTGCCGACAAAAGAACTGTTCATCGATGAAATCAATGCCGTGAAAAGACTTGCGAATATGAACTCTCAGGACGATAAAGAATGATTGAGACGAAATTAAAACATAGTCGTAAGTTTTTCTTTAGATCTTTCTTCGAAGTTTATATCATACTTTGTTAATATTTCAACGAGCATTTTTATGCTTCATACAGTGATTTTTTCTGAAAATAGGTTGACAGGTTGTCAAAACCCTTTGAACATCGGGCTTGCAGCCTGTTTTTAGGTTGTCAAAGGTTGACATGAGGTTGACAGGATGTAGTCGTATTTTCATGGGTTGGCTTCTCACCCACCTTCTCTCGCCTTGGCAGAGCTCAAGGTAAGCTTGGCTCTGCTCATCTGGCTTATCGAAAACGTGTCATTTCAATCCATATCATGATCCGTATATTAAACGTGAAGCTATCATACAAAATTCTCGAGAGAATTTGATCCAAAAGGAGATGTTTTGAATGTCAAGAGCATAAGTGTCACCATAAATTCTCGAGAGAATTTAGTGAAAGATGTGCTTTTCCTGTCAACCTTTGACAACCTTTGACAACCTCAAAACAGGTTGCAAGCCCGATGTACAAAGGGTTTTGACAACCTGTCAACCTTTTGCATAAAAAATCTCCAGTGCTAATATAAAAAAGATGGAACGCCAAAGCGAGTGCCTTGGCAATTGTTTTTACGAAATGATCTGTGGGCGTTTCACTTCGTTGCCTGAAAATGAGTAGTCTGATTGACAGGGATAGGGGGAATGATGACACAGTTCTATGGTTCTATGGAAAAAAGAAGCCAATGCATGGGATGGTGCATTGGCTTCCGGTCGCTTATTTCTTCATGTCGAATCCCATGCGGATTCCATCATAGTTCTGGCTGATCTGACCGATTGCCTGGATGTTGCTATTCCCACTTAAGGCCGCGGCAGTCTGGAGCAGGGTCAGTAACTTCTTGGACTCAAACAAGAAGCTCATTCCACTTGTAGAGCCTTTCACGTAGCAGGGCACACTGAAGAGTAGCGTTTTCAACGTCAATTTGCAATTGCTGGGATCATAGCTATAGGTGCCTGACACGGTCTTCCCGTCAACTTTGCCCGTGAATGTATTGTCTTTGTTCAGGGTCAATTGTGTGTTGCTACTCGTGAACCCAAATCTCTGGTATTGCGTTTTTAGTTTTTCGCGTACCTCAGATGCGGCAACCTCGCCACCAGCCTTTGCCAATAAGTTCTCGCTGGTAAACGCGACTCCTGGTTGGTAATATTTCCAGGTCCCGATAATTTGACTTTGTGTAGGCTTGTCTATTCCAATGACACTCGACAGGATATTGCCTACCGTGTTGGCATTGGTGGCAGCTCCTAAGATTTCGCCTAAAATGTTACCTGTACTGCTTGTCGTTCCTGTGGTGCCTTGCCCTGAGGTAAGACTGCCACAACTGGTGAGCGCGAGGCATAAAATACCCGCAATCACCATCCTTGATCTTTTCATCTCTCTCTTTATTTAATATTAATTGTCGTTTCTTCCGAAGATTCTAAGCAGATACAAGAACAGGTTGATGAAGTCAAGGTATAACGTTAAGGCTCCCATCAGTGCCAATTTTTGGGTGCTTTCATTCATCTCCTCGCATTGTGCAAGCATCAATTTGATCTTTTGCGAATCCCATGCTGTTAAACCGACGAAGATGGCAACTCCGATATAGCTAATGATGAGATCAAATGTTGCGCTCTTCGTGAAGAAGTTGACCATTGTTGCAATGATGATCCCAATCAGTGCCATAAATAGGATCCTACCTATTGACGACAGGTCCTTCTTGGTGAAATATCCATAGACAGCCATGGCCCCAAAAGTACCTGCGGTGATGAGGAACACTTTCGTGATGATCGTGGGGGAGTAAATGACAAAGATCGACGATAGCATAGCTCCATTCAATATTGAATAGAGGACAAAGAGCAAGGTGGCTGTCGATAAGGATAGCTTGTTAATGGCTGCCGTGACTCCAATGACTAATGCGAGTTCTGCGATAATCAGGGCGAACATAATCCCCTTGCTTGAATAAAGCGTGGTTAGCAGGGCTGGAGAACTTGCAACCCCATAAGCTGTGATGCCTGTAATGACCAAGGCAAGCGTCATCCATACATATACTTTACGCATGAGAGCAGGGAAAGCTAAGGATAAAGACCCCTCTTGCCTGCGAATCATTTCTTCTAATCTGTTTGTTTCCATTGATTGATTCTTATTTAAATGATGGTCGCAAAGATACGGCATTTTGTACTATTCTCAAAATAAAAGTGCTTTTTTTACTTTTCTTTCACCCTCTTTATGATGATCGTATCTGCAGCAGGTGGTGGAATCAATGCGGTTACTTCTTGTGACGTCCAAACATGACGGGGCAATCTTGGAAGAGAAAAGTCTGTTCATTGCTTTCTTAATATAATTATGTGTAGGGCGATTTATGTTCTCTCTTTTGTCAAGTAATGTGAAAATTTTCATTAAAAATGCGATTTTCTTCCGGAAATATTTGGCGGGTTGCGGAATTTGCCATACCTTTGCAACCGCTTTCGCACAAAACCGGAACAATCCGGCAAGCGCGTGGCACTGAAGAAAGAGTTCTTTGAAAGGATTACATAGACAGAGAAGTAGTACAAGAAGCGAGCGCTTAGGAATAGGCGCTTGGGTAAAGAAGACGAACCGTCAAGAAGAAGGTGATCTTTGCCGAATACTTCCAAGGATAGCCGTCCTGGTCGGAAAAGAAGATTCTCTTAATTGAGGAAAATAGATATTTTACAATGGAGAGTTTGATCCTGGCTCAGGATGAACGCTAGCTACAGGCTTAACACATGCAAGT
>CAJLYG010000003.1 GCA_905210845.1 uncultured Prevotella sp. | reverse complement strand
TCACCATGCCACGGCTGTAGCCACTGTGATGGGTTGCAATGTGCTTGCAAAACTTGTCAAGATCCCAAATTTCGCGAACCTGATTCTTCGCGTAAGCCTTCGGAGCTTCTTTGGGCTTGATGGGATTTTTCATCATGAATACAGAATATTCAATCATAGTTTAAAATGTTACTGATTAATTACAATATACTTTTCAACCAGCTAAATGAACCCCTAAGCATTTCGACCGGTCAAGTAAATGCAAATGAGCCGTCATTCACAACTGGTTCCGATTGCAAAGTTATAGCATAGGAAAGCAGAAAGCAAGCCGGTTGAAAGACGTTGAAAAATATGGAAAGACTATTGAATCTTATTAAAGAGACACACGATGAAAGCACAAGAAAAACCATTAAGTGTGACATTTAACATCTATGGGGGAAATAACAAAATCCTCCCCAATGCCACACAAGCAGTACAGAACTTTTGTAACCAAGAATGCTCCGCATCAGCCAATGAGTCCGTGGACACCAACCTTACAGGCGCGCTTGAGAAAGAGAAGGAAGCATTGTCTATTTATATAGATCATGCAGAAGACCTCAAAGCCTATGTCACCCAACTCGCCTCCTGTCGTTGTGCAAGAGATTTGGGAGAGGTTGTTGTCACGATCTGTCAAAAAGAGCCTCGTGTGACGGCGGACATCATCGTCAAGCAGCGTTTCATAGAGCTGCTACTTCCGTTTGTTCCATCTTGGAAGCAAGGTAGGACTATCGACAATATCCGTGTAGCGATCAACAATGCATGGGTAGCCCGAAAGAAAGCCGTCAAAAGCAGCTTGCGGTAGTAGTCGTTCGCTATTCCAAGAAGTACCATAAGATACATTGCCAAGTATGCTAAGATACTGAGGCAAGTATGCTAAGATAGACAGAAAAGTATCCAATATATAAAATTCTCATCGGTTATGATGCCCGAAGACATCTTCCTGTACCAGATACAAAAGGCACAGGAATTCATAAATGAGAATAGCCATGCTGACATCTCCCGTTTGCATTGTCTTCTACGGAAGATCATGCCTCAGGAATATCATCGATGGATAGATGAAATAAGAGAAAAGCAAAGTCCGACCATCTTCAACATATTTGGAGGAACGAATACCATTGCCTCCAATGCCCAATTGATATGCGAAGATATTGTCGGTGAAAGAGCACTGAATCAAGGATATCTTCATGAAATACCTTATCCATTCAGACCTACGGGTACATTGCTACAATCGTTTGCCACGAATACCTTTTTGCAGATACGGAAATTCTCTGAAATCAATATTGCGGATCCATTCTTTGATTCGCAGAGAGAAAATTATCCAGAGTTTGATGCATGGTTTAAGAAAAAGTCAGAGGCAGGAGCAACTGCCTATACCTATTTTATTAATGGGCAACTAAAAGACTTCCTATATCTTAAAATAGAAGACGAAGAGCTGACAGATGTAACGCCAGTATTGCCCAAGAAAAAACGCCTGAAAGTTGGGACCTTCGAGATCGATAATGAAACCCTGCATACGACACGAGGTGAAAGATTCATGAAGAAAATCATGGATGTAGCCATAGAAAAGGATGTAGAAGAAATCTATGTGACAATATTCCCGACAGAATCATCGAAGAAGCGAATCTTGATGTTTGAATATTTCGGATTTTACCATGTCGCCGATAAGCAACATATAGGAGGCAAGGCGGAATATGTCCTTGTAAAGAATATGAGGGCGATGGCGAATAATTTCCTACTTGATTATCCTTTTGTAAAAAGGGCAGGAAACAAATATGTGTTCTCCATCATACCCGAATATCACACAAAGCTGTTCCCAGACTCGATTATCAAGAATGAAGCCAAATATGACATCATCCAGGACGTTTCAGAAACCAATAGCATCTACAAGATTTATATCTGTTGGATGAAAGAAGCCAAGGTGCTTGTACCAGGCGACAAGGTAGTTATCTATAGGACAAACGACAATAAGGGGCCAGCAGCTTACAGAAGCGCATGCACGTCAGTTTGCACCATTTGTCAGATAAAATCTTATAACGATTTCAAAGACGAGGATGCCTATGTCAAATACACGAACAAATATTCTGTTTTTTCGGAAGCAGACTTGAGGAGGTGGTATCGTATGAAGCCAAACTTCATCGTCATCAAGATGCTCTACAATATAGCTTTCAGCAAGAAAGTCATCAATAAAGACATGAAGGAAAAGGCAGGGATTTATGCCAATTATTGGGGATTCTTTAAGCTTACCGACCAACAGTTTGACAAATTATTGGAGTTAGGGGAAATCAATGAACGCTATATGATCGATTAATCCAGAATTTGCAGACAAGTTTCCGAATGTATGTACTCATTTCGGAGTTCAATCCATACATATCATGGATATGCTGAGGGCTCAAAATGTGACATACTAAATAACCTGATTATAAACAATAAAGGACAAAGCTATAAACGGAGTCTTATAGTGGAACCATATCCTTTGAAATAAGGTAATAGTTATGTAAGCGTAACAAATTGGCATCTTGTCCTAGAACTTAAAATCTGTTAATAGCGTGCTCGACATTTAAAAACAATAATCAATACCAGCAGCATGATGGGAGCCAAGATACAGAAATACTTTCAGGAGTTTTTCAACTTCAAGAAAATAACTGAAGGCAGCCGTGATTTAGCTCAAATGTTGCCTGGAAGACTATTATTATATCAGTCAGTTTAGACTTAGTTGCCCATGAAGAGTTTCCTTATTAATCGAGGACTGACACCAAAATAATGCTTACGTATTCTTGAAACTATGCGATTCACAAATAAAATCTGTATTCTCTCTGAAAACAGGATCACAACAATTAAACAATTATAAAATATGACTAACATTATACAGGGAAGACCAACGAAGAAATTCTTCATAGATATGATAACTCGTGATATATCTATAGAAGATGCTATTATTGACTTAATCGATAATTCGATAGATGGCGCAAACCGATTGCACCCAGATAAAGATTCTACCTTTGAAAGCCTGTATGTAAAGTTAACATTGAACAAGGACGAATTCATAATAGAAGATAATTGTGGAGGATTCTCTCTTGAAACAGCTCAAAAGTATGCATTTCGATTTGGAAGGCCTGATGATGTGACACCGAAGTTGAATAATTCGGTTGGCAGATTCGGTATCGGGATGAAGCGGTCCCTCTTTAAAATGGGTAAACATTTTTCAGTTGAAAGCAAACACAAGGAAAATCATTTTAAGGTTGATGTTGACGTAGAACAATGGAGTAAACAAACAATTTGTGACAATAACGGGCAACAGATTGATGATTGGAACTTCTCGTATATTAATATAACTGACCAGGAAGGCTTGCGCGTTGATGGTACTTATATAAAGGTTGAGAAACTTAACGAAGAGCTTGAGAATCTTTTTAATGATGAACATTTCTTAACGGATTTATCCACAGATATTCAGCGAATTTTAAACTTTAGTCTTGCGCGTAAAATGAATATTATTTTGAATGGCAAGTCTCTAGTTGGAAATAAGGTGGAACTGTTGATGTCTCAAGAATACAAAATTATGCCATACTTTAAAGATGGTAATATTGGCGGAGTGTCTTATAAAATAATTGCGGGCATAGGGGTAACAGGACATCCTAAGGAGTCTGGTTGGTATATATATTGTAACAATCGACTTGTTGTCGAGGCAGATCAGTCAACAATAACCGGTTGGCATATGAATGGATTACCCCAATGGGCAGTTAAACATGCTATGTTTAGAGGTCTGCTTTTCTTAGATAGTCCTGACACTATTAAATTGCCTTTGACTACAACCAAGAAAGGTATAGATGTTACTTCAAATATTTATCAGGCTGTATTGCCTTTGATGCAAGATGCCATGAGAAGAGTAAATGTTTTTCTAAATGAAATAGACAATTTAGGTGCATATGCTAATGATTACCGCAAGCAATTAGGAGAAAGTTTACATGCATACAGTGCTGTACAACTCAAAATGAAGGACTTTTCTAATCAGGAAAGAGGAAAATTTTATGCGCCAAAGATAGATAAGGATAATCCCGTAGTTAAAGAAAATACACGTAGAATATCATATACTGTGAGCAAAGACATTGCGGACGCTGCTCTTGAGCATTCTGGAGCTAGATCATATAAGGAGCTTGGTGAAAAGACTTTTAATTATTACATAAAATTAGAGTGCATTGAGGATGAAGAGTACTAATAATATTAATTATGAATTAAGGCCTAACAAATTTGTAGAAAGAAGAATGTTTATCTCTTCATTGGCTCGTATCATGGGATATTTTAAGCAAAAATACCAATATGTAGGTTTTGGTGGTATAGCATTTACTGACTTTAAATTGATTCATAAGGAACTCAATATAGAAGAGCTTCATAGTATTGAGAAAATGTATACCAAAGATAAATTGGAATTCAATAAACGTTACGCACAGATACAAATCGAGCAAGGTGAGTCTACTAACGTATTGACAAGGCTAGATTTGACTAAACCAACAATTATCTGGCTTGATTATGATAATAGATTAGATCCTTTAATGTTTGATGATTTAAATTTAGTACTCCAAAATGTTCCTGTTGGAAGTATATATGTAATGTCATGCAATAGCTTACTTAAAAATGAAGAGAATGAAACGATGTCGCTTTCTGAATTAACAGACAAATTTCGAGATTTGGTACCCTTTAACCTTCCAGAAAATTGTTGCGCAGAAAAGAAGGCACCAACTACGGTTTCTCGTATCATTGGAGATGAATGTAATAGAATAATAGAAAAAAGAAATAAACTTGGAGATCAAGTTAAGTTCCAAAAATTATATAATTTCACTTATGTAGATAATAAAGCCCCAATGATCACATATGGTGGGATCGTTCTATCGAATGAGATGTCAATTACAGATTTACAATTAAATGATTTTCCTTTTATTAATACTGATGGAGTTCTTGAAATTTGCATTCCAAACTTTACACTTCGGGAAATGTCATGTATTAATCACTCCATTACAGATGAGGATGCAATAAATCATGAGTTAATTAATAAGTCAATTATTAAACAAAAGGAATACGAAAATTACAAAAAGTTTTATAAGTATATTCCTAACTACTTCGACGTAAGGTTATGAGAAAACTTCCAAAGCATATACAAGCAGTGATAGATGAAATAGCCGAGCAATATCTTGAAAAGGATAGATATAACCGACCTTGGATAATAGGTTTTTCAGGAGGTAAAGATTCCACTGTACTCCTCACGTTGACATGGCTAGCCCTTCAGCAACTTCGAATGCAAGGCAAAGACTTGACCAGACGTGTATACGTTGTCTGTAACGACACGATGGTGGAAAATCCTGTAATTGAGGAATATGTACAAGAAGTTCTCAAGAAGATAGAGGATGCAGCTAAAAAGCAGGCAATGCCCATAAAGGTTTATAAGACTCTACCAGAACTAGAAGACAGTTTCTGGTGTCTGGTCATAGGAAAGGGATATCCGGTTCCAAACAATACTTTCCGCTTTTGTACTGAGAAAATGAAGATAAAGCCAACTTCTAAATTCATTGAGGATAGGGTAACTTTAGATGGCGAGGCTGTTGTGCTTATCGGTACCCGGCGTGGTGAAAGCGCACAACGTGCTAAGTCTATAGATAAACATGAGATAAAAGGTCACAGATTATCTAAGCATCCATTAAATCCAAACACATATATATATTCACCCATTAAGGATTTGATGTTAGAGGAAATTTGGTGGATAATACAGATAATTCCAAGCCCATGGGAATTTGATAACAATGTGCTATTCAATATCTATAAAGATGCGTCAGCCGATGATTACGAATGTCCTACAATGATGACCAGCACCAAACAAAGGTCTTGTGGGCAAAGCCGATTTGGCTGTTGGGTTTGCACCGTTGTTGCTGAAGATAAATCTATGACTTCATTAATTAATAATGGTGTCAAATGGATGCGGCCGTTGTTGGAATTCAGGAATCGGCTTGTTGAGAATAGGAACAAGTCAGAATACAGACGTGACCGTCGACGTAATAACCAAAAGGCAGTTGATGATACAGGACATAATCTAGGAAATTACACCATAGAATATCGTCAACAGGTCCTGAAAGAATTATTGGAAGTCCAAAAACAAATACAGGAGCACCGTGGCAGTATAGAGTTAATAAGTCAGCAAGAATTGATGGCTATTCAGATTATATGGTATCGAGATGGCTATTTCGCTCCTACTGTGAACGATATATATAATGATGTGTATGGTTATGATATTCCCAATGACCAAATTCCACTTGATGAGCGTCTGCTATTAGAAAAAAGTTGTAGAGAAAAGGGTCACTATCAGCTGATAGAAGAATTATTAGCTTTGCAAAAATCAAAAAATCTGATGATGCGTAAGTATGGTCTCCAAAACGACATAGAACATCAGCTTGATTTGTTTTTGGAGGGAAGAAAATGATAATTAGGAACATAAGTCTGTATAATTTCAGAATCTATAAAGGAGATGTCTCGTTGAACTTCGATGTGACAGACCAGAAGAATGTCATTTTGATTTTTGGAGAGAACGGCTTTGGTAAGACTACATTCCTTCATGCCTTACTTTGGTGTCTATATGGTAAGATGATTATTGACATTGATGAATCTGCTAAGAAAGGGATCGGAGAGAATGGGTACAAAGCATACTTAGATTCTAACCTCAACCACTCCGTTGCGTTTGATGAAGGAAAGAGTAAAAAATATAGCGTGCAAATTGAATTTGAAGGTGTATCTATACCTTCGGTGCCATGTAAGTCACTTCTTGTAAGAAGATCATACGATTATAATTTAAAGAGAGAGAATATAGAGGTCAATATAGATGGTCATGAAAATGAACTTGCAAAACAGATAGGATATGATCTTTTCATTAATGACTTCATCCTTAACAAAGACATTGCTAGACTTTTTTTCTTCGACTCTGAACATGTCGTAAAAATTGTAGAGGATCAATCTGTTAATGAGAAGATCCGGCTTAGTAATGCATATAATCAAGTCCTTGGAGTCAAAAAATACGAGGATTTACGATTTAATCTTCTTAATCTGAGACAAAAGTACACAAAGGCTGCACTATCTGAGGAAGAACTTCAAAAGTTTAATCTGCTAAAAGAATCAATCAGAGACTTAGAGTTTAAACTTCATGATAAAAAAGTTATGTTATCAGAAACGAATGAAAGTCTAGCTTCTTTAAGAGAAGAATATAACGCAGTCTCCATAAATCTCCTAAAGGAAGGTAGCAATGTTTCTGTAGATGAACTAAGCAGGGCACAAAAGGAACGTGCCAATTGTGAAGCTTATAATATACATTTAAAGAAAAAGTTAAATGGCTTTTTGGAGCTCGCTCCACTTGCC
Organism: uncultured Prevotella sp.; assembly: GCA_905210845.1. GTDB lineage: Bacteria > Bacteroidota > Bacteroidia > Bacteroidales > Bacteroidaceae > Prevotella. The sequence goes on along the minus strand of CAJLYG010000003.1, from coordinate 39,443 downwards.
ATTGCTGGCTCGTTACTTTCACAATCCAAATCTATTGTGGAACATGACTATAAAGTTGCCTTATCAAAGGACAATTTTGAAAAGCAGAATGAAATTGTTGATAAAATCAAGTTTTCAATAATTAATTACCTCGATAATGCGCCTTTAGAAAGCTTTTACAAAAAGACTTTAAAGGATGGAATAAGTGATATCTTGCAACAATATGCCGGAGATGCAATTAATGATGATACGCAACTGAATATCAGTAAAGAGGATTATGATGAATTTCTGGCTGTATATCATTATCTGAAAGGGACATATCAAGTTGAACTTAATAACTTGATAGAAGATTACAGACAAAATAAAATAAAAATTGAAAAACTAAACCGGAGAATTCGTCAGGCGCAAGTTGAAGAGAGCGATGTTCTTATAAAGGAGCTCAAGTTGAAAACTGAGAATCTTTATATAGAAATGGAAAATCGTAGTCAAGAAATTGCCGTTATAAATCAAGAGATTGGCTCTTTACAAGCCCAGTTAGATAAGAACCATGAAGCGGCTAAGAAGTATGAGTATAAAGTAAAGGCCCTTGAAAGAGATACAAAGAAGGACATTCTTGCCGATCAACTTATAAAAGAGTTAGAAACTTTTTTGAAGTCTCTCAAATTAGATAAGAGGGCTTCTTTGGGTAACAAAATAAGAAACAGCCTTAACAACCTCATGCATAAACAAGAATTTGTGAAGGATGTTAGAATTGAAGATGACGGCAATATGCTCAATGTCATTCTGATGGGTAAAGATGGAGAAGAAATAAGAAAAAATTCTTTGTCAAAAGGTGAACAACAATTGTATGCTTCTGCTTTTTTGCAAGCACTTGTTGAAGAGTCTGGTATTGAATTCCCTGTTTTCATAGACAGCCCTCTTCAAAAGTTTGATGAGAGGCATACGCAGACTATAATCAAAGATTTCTACCCACAGATATCGAAACAGGTAGTATTATTCCCTATTGCTAAAAAAGAGTTAACTGAAACCGAATACGAATGGCTTGAGCCTATAATAAACCAACAGTATGAGATAATCAACTCAATAGATGGTTCAACTATTACAAAAATACAAAAGCATGTTCTCATCAATCAAAACAAGTAAAGGAAATAAAGATGTCGTCACCAATCTTACTCGTAAGTTTGGGCTTGGTGCAGAGAATGTTATTGCTCGTATTGCATTAACATATTCCATGGGGTCTGGTCATAAATTGAAAATTTCTGATGTTAAGGATTCTGGTGGAAAGGAATATTCTAAGAAGATTCTCTTCGGTAACTATTATAGCATATATGAGGCAATGATCTGCACACTTTATAATATCAAGTCGTCAGATAAAGATATTCCCAAATACTTCAAGTTACACCTTGATGATGGACTGGAGATGATAGCATCTGATGTCAAAGTCAATCCGAATCTTATAGGATTTGATTACTTAGTATACAAAATAAAAGGAGGGCTTAATAAAATATGGATGTAAGCTTTTTAAAAGAATTAAAAGATAAAATAACGGAGCATAAATCAGTAAGTTTTTACTGGTATTTCATCGTGTATGTATTTGTAATTGGAGGCGCAGGTGTGTGGATTCCTTTCATTAAAGATATTTCTAACGGGAAGTTGAATTTCCCGGATAATTTAATTACATTCTCTATTGCTATCATTGGACCTTCCTACTATTCTCTGTCCTTATCGTTCTTGGAATTTAAAAATAAGCCAAGTTGGAAACTTTTTCAAACTACCTTGCTCGTTATAGATATCATCTTATTTTTGATGTTCTATCAAAATTATCCGCTGATACCAGGATTTATCTTACTAATAGAAGCAATCTTGTTGTGGAAAATTGAAAATAATGATAATATTAAACTCGATGATGATGATTTCAACCATGATGTCGAGAATAAAGTTAAAAAAATAACTAAAAATTGGAAATAATATGTCACATATAGGAATTACTGGTATTCCCGTTTACCAAAACGGACAAGATTTTGTTATAGGTAAAGCTACTGTAAGAGAAGTCCTTGAATATACAAAATTTACAGAAAGATTAATAGTTGGATATGATGAAGAGGGGAAACCTCTATATAATAAAAATGTTCAGCGTAAAGTAGATAATAGTCGGGCAAAAAAAATAGCAGATTTTCTCATCTTTGACGATTCTCCGACATTTCCAACTAACATAATATTGAATATTCCACAAAACGTAATTGAGTCACAAAAGCAAATTCCTGGAGGGCTGTTGTTTATTGGCTTTAAGGATGCTGTTGTTGAGCAGATAGCAAAAGCTAAGAGAGAAGGTGTTGAAAATGCAGACATTTTTGTTTCAATAATAGATGGTCAGCACCGCATACGTGGCATTGAACTGGCAATAGATCGTTTGAAGGAATACATTAATATTGATTATAAAGGAATGAGAGAAGAGTGGTGTTCAAAATTAGATGGTTTGAACAACATGGAGCTTGTTATATCTTGTTTCATAGACAAGACTCTTGAATATCAAGCAATGATATTCTCAACCATTAACAGAACTCAAAAAAGAGTTTCTCAAGACTTAGTGTACAGCTTGTTCGGAATCACAACTTCTGATTCTCCATATAAGACTGCCTTGGAGATAGCCCTTGCACTTAATGGACATAAAGGTTCTCCGTTTTATAATAGGATAAAACTCTATGGGGGAACATATGAATCGCAAATGAGTCCTCCTTTGTCACAAGCTACAATGGTTAAATCTATAGTTTCACTAATAAGCGCTAATTCCGCAGAGGCTGAGAGAAACAGATATATGAAGAGAAAAGAACTAATGATGTGTACCTCTACAAAAAAGTTGCCTTTCCGTCAGTTTTATGCTAATGATGAAGATAATAAAATTGCCGATTGTATGTACTACTTCTTCAATTCAATAAGGAACTCTTTCTCTAAAGCGTGGGAGTATAATGGTTTATCAAAACCGTCAAACATCCTTCAGTCAACTGTAGGTTATAATGCAATGATTAATATATTGTCAGACATTCTTGACAGAAACAGTTCTATAGAATTCGTTCCGGGATGTTTTGACTCTTACATGAAAAGCATAAAAGACATAAATGTATTAGACGTTAAGACTTATCCCATGTCCAATGTGGGAAAAAAAATCTTCTATGATACTATGTTCATTAAATTATTCCCCGACGATCCTACAATACATGATAAAGAGGAAGAAATCAAAAAACTGTCGAGAAATGCAAGTGATTCGCAAATTTTAAATTAACAATTTTATCATTGTCAGCTAACAAAAAACGAGCGATAAAAATGAGAATAAATCCTGCTTGATTCTTCCCCAAATTTACTATCTTTGTGTTGCAAAACAAAAATGAAGGTAACATGAGCAAAGATCCTAATTTTTCCGGACATTCAGTACTAGTCAGATAATAAAGTTGATCAACCGAGATGTTAAGAACGAATCAGCAACGCCTGGGCGCATGTGGCAAGAGTGTTGTCAATCTCAAAGAGTATCAGATAAAGGACATTGAGAAATAATTGAAAGGAAACAAAATATGAACATTAATGATTTCGTAGCAAACTTTAAAACCTATCCTGTCCTATTCATAGGCACTGGATTGTCATTGCGTTACTTTGACAATTCCTACACATGGGATGGTCTACTCTCGAAAATATGTAATGAATACAATGGTGATCCAGAGTATTACCTCGACTTGAAATCAAAGTGTACGGATTCTAACAATATTTGTAATTACCCTAAACTTGGTTCTCTATTAGAAGCAGATTTTAATGAATACGCAGAGAATAATAGAAACGGGAAATTCAAGGAAGTGAATGACATTTTCTATGAGAATATGGCTGCAGAAAAGAAACTAAGTCGTTTCAAAATTTATATTTCAAGTCTCTTTAAAGACATGCATTATCGGGATGAGAAAAAAGATGAAATAGAAGTGTTTACAAAGGTCAGAAAGAATGTTGGATCTGTCATTACCACAAATTACGATAATCTTATAGAGAAAGTCTTTGAGTTCACTCCATTGATAGGCAATAACATTTTATTGAGTAATCCCTATGGTTCTGTTTATAAAATTCATGGAAGCTACGACTATCCCGGGGACATTATCATAACGAAAGAAGATTATGATCGATTTGACAGTAAGTATGAGTTGATTCGAGCACAACTTTTATCTCTCTTTATTAACAATCCTATTATTTTTCTTGGTTATTCCATTCAGGACGAGAACATCAAAAGCTTGTTGAAAACCATTTTTACTTATGTAGATCCAAATACAGAACTAGCAAAGAAAATAAGAAAGAACTTTCTATTAGTGGAATATTCCGAAGGCTCTACAAATCTTGACATATCAGAGCATGATATAGATATAAATGAGATTCCTGGCACGATAAGGATTAACAAAATTTCAACTGATAATTACATTGCGATTTACAATGCTTTGTCTGATTTAGTATTACCTGTAAGTGCACTAGACATACGGAAGGTTCAAAATGTTGTTAAAGATATCTACTCAGGTGGATCAATCAAAGTTGTCATAGCTAGCTATGATGAAATGGAAAATGGGGACAGGATACTAGCTATTGGTACGGACAATACACTTTCCTACAACTTTATGAACACTAACGAAATGATCCAGAATTACTTCCGGCTTATAAAGGAGGCAAATTCAGCTATGGTAACTATTCAGCGATAATCGTTAGGTACAGAATATGCCAATTCATCAAGCCTCAAATAAGGCTTGAATTGCATGATAAGGAGTTTTGTTGTGCTTCTTGGCTGTTTCAACGACCGAATGAAGTTCGAGGAAAGCGTCCGCCCCGAAGTCTGAACGAAACGTGCAGGAGTTCTTCAGTTTGATTTTCAGTTTGCGTATTCCCCGCTCGCTTCCATTATTGTCTGATGGTATCATCGGATTTTCAAGAAAACTGAAAATGTAGTCTCTGCATTTGACCAAGCCCTTTTTGAACGTAATGAACTTTTGACCAAGCCGGTCTATATTCTGTTTGAGCAGATTGTCCAAACGCCGGGTCCATGACACCTTGTCTATAATGTTGCTCGGATTGGTATTCCTTTCGTGAATGGCCTCACGGAACAGATTGGTTACTTTTTTGGACCAGTCTTGCCCGGTGTTCAACTCTGAGAGATATTGCAGTTCGCGAAGCAAGTGTGCAAGGCAGACCTGATGATTGAGGAAGTGGAGTGTAAAGTACGCACTATGGCGGTCCGTCACGGCAGTCATCCGTTCCAGGCTGTCACCAAACTTGTCTGTCAACACCTTCGAGCCTCTTCCGTCAGCACGGAAAAGCAGTGTGTAATAAACGGTCTGTGCTATCCAAGCCCAGTCGAGCTTTTTGTTGCAGTACAAGCCGCTCTCATCGAAACCGACAACTGCTGATGACATGATATATTCCTTAATCTTGTCAATAACAGGCTGCGCATTTCTCTTTGCCTCATTCACCCAGTTCACCAGCGAGCCTTCGCTCGGAGTGAGACCAAATACCTCACGCAAGAAACTTGCTATACGACCGTATGGCAGGAACTGTACGACACTCAGGTAAACCACCAGAGCCTTTACGCTCGAATCATATACCACGTCGTTTGACCGCCGTCTCGGTGCCGTCCGAATACGTTCACCGCAATTCTTGCACACCATCACATAGTTTCGGATTTCCTTGATTACCGGCTTCAATTCTGGAATAGAAACAACCTGCGTCACATAATCAAGCACACGTTCTGCATCCGCCAAAGATTCTCCGCAACGGGTGCAATAGCCGGGTATGTCATCAATCACCACGTCCGGCATGGAAGAACAAGACAGTTTGTGCCCCTCATGTCCGCTTTGTCCTCCGGGCTTCCTACCGCTTGGCTTACGGAGTGTCCTCGTCCGCCTGACAATCTCATCCTCCATACGCTCCTTGCTTGGTGGTGTGCTGCTGTTGTTAGAGTTCTTGTCAGGATTTTCATACTTAGACAAGCGCTCCAGCAACTTCTCGATTTCTTTGTCTTTCTTGCGGATTTGGAGATTCAGGGCATCTATGTTACGGTTCAATTTGACAATCTCGGCATACTGCTGATTGATGGTTTCCCGCATCAGCCGCATCTCTTCCGTCATGTCTTGCAATACTTTTGATATGTCCGTAACTTGCTCTTTCATAGGTATAAAGGTACAAAAAATATCTCAAATACGCAAGAAAAACAAGCGATTTATGATAGCCTTTTATAAGATTTTTGAAGAGAAAGTATTGACTGGACACTACCGCTAAATAGTTACCAGCTATGATTACCCTGTTAAATAAGCAAAAAATCAGTAGCAATCAATATTTTCCTGTGTTTGGATTTTCTACTGTTTGTAAAGAAATAACTGATATTGAGAGGTTAAAATCAAATGAAGTGAATAATATAAGAAATTATATAAGTAAAGTTCAACCAAGAGCCAATACTCATCAAAGTATTGAAGATATATTAAATGATGATTCCATTAGTAGTTCATATAAGGATGGAGCCGTGTTTTATGCCGTTAGAAAACGTCAGATACCCTTGGAATTTACTAAAAATTATTTAAAACGACTGTGTGCTAGCAGAGATATATTAAAATCCAGTAACAGGCGATTACTTTGTCTCTACGATATACTTAATTATTCGCCAGAATCACTTCCATGAAAGTTTTAGCAAATGATGTTGGAATCAATCGAAACAATATGAGGAACTGGCTCAGAGGATAAGTGTACACCACACTTTCTCAGTTTTGGGAGGTCGTGTTGAGATGCTATTCTATGATGTCACATCGCTGTATTTTGAGTGTTTTCAAGAAGATGTACTACGCACACCTGGATTCTCCAAGGATGGAAAGACTGCTGAGATTCAGATAATTTTGGGTCTGCTGGTATGCGAGAACGGATATCCTTTGTCATATTCGTTATTCAACGGAGTTCAGTACGAGAGCTATACCATGATACCGCTAATAGATGACTTCAAGCAGTGCTTCAACCTCGGTGACTTCATTGTCGTTGCCGACTCTGGCTTCATGATCAGCCGAAACATAGAATTGCTTCGAAATGGTGGCTACAAGTTCATCGTAGGAGGAAGAATCAAGAAGCAGAAAAGTGATATCCTTGAATGGATAAAGACACTGGCACACGTTGATAACGTATTTTATGAGCATAAGCTTGACAATGGCGACAGACTCATAGTAACCTACAGTTCCAAGCGCGCTGCAAAGGATGCTTATAATCGCAATAAGGGCATAGAGAGACTTCGTAAGGCATATGCTACAGGCAGAATCACCAAAGACAAGATCAGCAAGCGTGAATATAGTAAGTTTCTCAAAATTGAGAACGATGTAAGGTAAGCATAAGTGAGGTGAAAATTGCAGAAGACGAGATGTGGGACGGTCTAAAAGGCTATGTGACCAACACCGACATTCCAGCGTCTGAGGTTGTCTCTCAATATAGACTTTGGGTAGTGGAACGAGCCTTTCGGATAACCAAAGGAACCTTGGAGACACGTCCAGTATTTCACTTCACGGAAAGACGTATCGAGGCACATGTGTGCTTGTGCTTTATAGCATATAAGGTCTACAAGGAGCTTGAGCGTATCATTCATGAGATAAAGATGGGAAGGAGTGTAGATGCTGTATTGAAAATTGCGAAAACCATCACAACTATACGCTTGAGACTACCACTAAATAACAAAATCATCAGCAAGACAATGATGCTGACCCCTGCCCAACAGTCATTAAAGCCTCTTTTTGACTATTTGGGTATTTAGGGTGACGCAATGACGAAGTCAGGAAATGCCATGCTTAAGAGATAGCCTACTAGATACTTACGGCTAAAAATCAATAATAGGTGAAATAAGAGGTTATATTAAATGGAACAAGAAAGTTCGATTCGTGAATTAGTTAATAAAAAGCCAGATGAAAATTCTGGCTCAATGGCTTCTAATCGGTTTGGTTATCAAAAGCATTGGGCATTAAACAAGCTTCTGGAATTAGATAAGGAAGGGAAAGATTTTTCTATTATATTAGATTATCATGAAGATGTTATAGTGGTTGATAAATCAATAAAAGAAAGAAATATTGATTTCTATCAAATAAAGTCAAGAGATGGTGCAACTTGGACCATGTCTGAATTATGTTCTTCGAGTATGTCTAAGAATGAGAATACAATTCATTCTATACTTGGTAAATTATTAAAACATTCAATAGATTTTAATAATGCGAGAAGATATTACTTTGTAACGAACTCTTATTTTCCTCAGTCTCAATTTGACAAGAAGAGCAATGATAGAAATGCAAAAGAGAAAAAAGGACCAAAAGACGATGAACTAAATTTCGCTGATTTTAGTAAGGATAAACAAAAAATAGCAAAGGACAAGATTTGTAAGGAGTTACCTGATATTAATAAAAAAGCCTTTGATAATTTTTTTGTTAAGCAACATGAGCTCTCTGTAAAAGCTGATTTGTATATTCCAACCTTAAAGGGCTTAATTGGTGAATTCATAAGTAATATGAATCTATCCGATGCAACAATTTCAGTAGATACCCTTTACGAGCATTTAATTAATGAAATAGAAAGAAAGCAAAATAAAGAAGACATTATTACCGAAGATAATATCTTAGAAAATAGAAAATCTATAACACGTAAATCATTTAGAGGCCATATAAAATCAATTGCAGATAACAAAGATTTTATAATTGTTGTCAATGAGATATCAAATCAACTTGATAGGTCAGGAGTAAGCTTTAATAAAAAAAGGAAATTTTTGCATGTTATTAAGGAAAATATTCAAAGTTTATTGTATGACTATAATAACTCTGAATTGATATATCTTAAAGGAAAAATTTCAAATGCAATTGCGCAATTGTCTGATAGCGATTCCAATGATACATTTTATGACTTTTCTCAAAAAATATTTCAAATTGTAAAGAGCGGATATACAGATCCGTTACAATTTGGTGATGAACTAATATTAGGTTTATGTATGTACTATTATGCAAAATAAATTGAAAAGAAAAGGAGACTTAAAAGTCTTTATCAGAAATCTAAGAACAAAAAGGTATGAAAAGAGTACAATTCAAAGAGATACTATTCCTCTCCTACAAAAGGAAGACAGCAAGAAGGATTAATTTAAATTATAGAACTATAATAGTCAAAGGAGAAAACGAATCAGGGAAATCTTGCGTCTTAAAGTCATTATATTTTGCTTTAGGATGCAGCATAAGGCAAATAGCACCAGGATGGTTATTTGATAATATAATAACATTGTTAAAATTTTCAATAAATAATGTAAGCTTTCAATCTATTAGAATGGGTAATGACTATTATCTGTTTACTTCAGATGAAAAATGTATTTTACATACAAAAAGCCAAGATGAGATATCTAATATTTTCAGATTTTATTTGAGCATTAATTTATCAAGCGATATTGACAAAAGTGTTTTAAACACTAATTCATTATTTATTCCTTTTTACTTAGATCAAGACTCAGGATGGTCACAACCCTTCGAATCTTTCGGAAAATTGCCTAGTAAACTTACTACTTTAAGGTTACATACAACAATAATCTCAGATGACTATTTGAATTTATATTCAAAGCGAGAAAAAATTATTGACAAAAAGAAAGTAATACAGATTGAACTTAACCAGAATCGGTGCCTTTTAGATCTATATATAAAGAAATTCAAGGATATACCTTTACTTTGTATAGATGAGAATCGCTTTAAAGAGGGAATTGAAGAGCTCTTAAATGATTTAAATGACTTAAATTCAAATAGGATAGAATTACTGAAGAGAATAGAAAAACTCAATGGTGAAAAATATTCGCTAGAATTTAGTATCCAAAAGCTTCACAATAATATAGATGAGATAGAGAAAGATTATAAATTTGCTTTAAATAGAGAAGATGTTATGAGATGCCCTATGTGTGGTGCAGAAATTGATAATGATGAATCATCAAGATTTCAATATCTTCACGATAGAGATGAATGTATAGATCGTCTTATTGAAAATGACAAGAGGCTTGATGAAGTCAAGAAAGAATTATGCCAAAAGTTAAATTTATCAAAAGAAATTTCGGATAAAATTAATGATATCCAGAATTTATTAAGTAAAAAACAAGAAGACCTTAGTCTGAAAGATTATTTGGAGATACGTGTTAAAGAAGAGATAGAACATTTAATTAAAGAAAAATGTATGGATATGTCCACTCAATTGCAAAAGTTAGCCACAGAGTTATTATCATTAGAAGGGACAATAAAGATCGAACGCAAAGAAGATAGAAGAAAAGATATCCAACAAGAATTTAGCAATAACGTAAATATTGCTTTGATGAAGTTTGGTATTAAGAGAGACAAGCCTATAAAGTTTTTGATTAATGGGAAGATTAATATTTCTGGTTCTAATGTCCCTAAATACATAATGGCCTACAATTATGCCTTGCTTTCCGTTATGAGCCGAAGGACTTGTCCTATTATTGCCCCTTTAGTAATTGATGGTCCCAAACAGAATGGAATAGAACAAGAAAGTCTAAATAAAATATTGAAATTCATTATTGAAAATCGACCAATAGATAGCCAATTAGTAATTTCCTTAACAGAAGATGAACACGTAGGAAATATATCTGGTGCACAATATATTCATTTAAGTTCGGACAAAAACGTATTGAACTCGGATGAATTCATGTCTGTAAAGTATGAAGTAGAAAATTTATTGGTTAAAAATTTTAGGTTAGAAAATTAATTTTTGAGAGTGTTGAGTAAACTGTGATAAGTACTATTAAATCTTTATTAAAATTTGTGGATAAAAGCGGGCAAGGATTGGAATACTATGTACCAGTAATGAGAGCAGGGATGCCTAGATCTGGACTTACATATGATCAAGCACTTAATGTCATTATAAATACAATTCTCTTAAATTTTGAATAATTCATAGTCCTATAAATATTATCATTTATAAAGAAGACTCCAGTAAGGTTTCGATATATGAAGCATAATAAAATGGAAATGTCCAGTATTTGTGGGTATGTGTATATAGGTAAAATAGAGAATTTGGTTTGTAATGCTTTCTTTTACTGTATCTTAGTTTTTCCTTGCTCCTTTCCATATGGATATACCCATGCAAGTCGTAGAATGTAGTGATTATAACTTTGGATAACAATCTTATCTATGCAAGCAACGCAAGAAAGTAACCAGCGAATAGCGAAGAATACATTGTTCCTCTATTTTAGAATGTTCATATCCTTGGGTCTGTCTATTATTACGGGGCGTGTGGTATTGCGGACTTTAGGCGTAGAGGACTATGGCATAAATAATGTCGTTTGGGGTGTCATTGGCATGTTTAGCGTCATTCAAGTGTGCGTGATTGGTGCTACCTCACGTTTTATCACATTTGAACTTGGTCGAGGTGACGAGAAACGACTTAAAGATACATTTTCCACGACATTGACCATTCATATTGCCATAGCAATTGTTCTTTTCATTGTATTGGAGACCATTGGGCTATGGTTCGTAAATACACAATTGGTGATACCTCACGATAGAATGGGGGCAGCCAACTGGATTTATCAGTTCGGCATTATTTCTGTAATGCTTGGCGTAACGCAAACACTTTATAGTTCAGCTATTGACACACGTGTGCGGATGGACATTTAAATAACTATATAACTTTTTTCAAAATTAATTAGATTAGCAAAGCATAATGGATAGTATAATATCAAAAACTATTTCCAATTTAAGGTTTCCCCTGGCGGTTATGGTCGTTTACGTTCACTTTTTTGGAGCTAAAATAAATAATGAAAATGAGCTATTATCTCCTTATTATACATTTGATAGTCTTTATAATATCATTAGAGTTTATATTTCGTATGGTCTATGTCAAATAGCTGTGCCAATATTTTTTTTAATATCAGGTTTTCTGTTCTATCAAAATTTAGAAAAATGGAATTGGAAAGTGTGGAAAGGCAAGATCCATCGTCGTTTTTATACACTTATGATTCCTTATCTAATATGGAATATCGTTCGTTATCTATTTAATATTCTCCCACCTGGCTTTCATATATTTCATCATGAAGGTTTTCAGGCTGCATGCCTTTGGATAAAGGATTATACCCAGCCAATGATGCTCTGGGCTATGCGCGATTCCACCTATCCTATTCATGTGCCATTTTGGTTCATTAGGGACTTAATGGTTATGGTTGTTTTAACCCCATTTTTTTATCCTTTGATAAAGAACAAATTTCTATGTCGATGTCTGCTGGGTGTATTATTAGTTTGTTATTTATTAAATCTTATGCCTCCAATACCAGGATTAAGTATAGAAAGTTTACTTTTCTTTAATTTAGGGGGGGGATTCTGCTTGCTGATATCTTTCAATGTCCGTCTGATAAATTTATATTATGCATTAATGCTATCGCTTCATATATAATTCTCCCAGTAGTCTTAGTCCTAATGGTTTTGTATTATCCTCATCGAAATTTTTACTGCCAGGTTAAACCGTTATTTGTCCTGATTATGATGGCGATAATAATTAGATTGACTATTAAATACACTAGGAACGGTTTGAGTATTCCAAAGCAATTAGGCGATAGCTCTTTCTTCGTATATGCATTTCACATGTTTATTCTTCAATCTATAGAGATTATATTGAGTACCCTACATATTTCTTATTCTTCAATATGGCTTAAAATAGCATTATATTTATTTATCCCGTTGGCGACAGCAATTGCTAGCTATTATATATATGTTTTTTTGAGTAATCATTTCCCACGTATTTGCCAATTACTAACTGGTAGAAAGAATAAATATACTTAATAGGTGAAATGATAATTCTGCTAAGGTCCCCAATAATTGAAGTTTGAAAAGAGTATCTGAAAAAACTGGCGGTATTTGTGGCGAATGATTTCAAAGGCTGAACGTTGTATTCAATGGTTTATTTCTCAAGTCTAACAGAAATCATGTATCAAAAAATAGATTATAGTAAAGTAAGGGCTTAATATAGGAAAGAATGAAACAAAAAAGAAGCTTCTTAGATATAGTTTTGTTGCTTTATCCAATGAGATTACATAATATGATTCAGCATGTATGGGACATTCTCTATTCTCATTGGATAAGGCATTATGTAGGCGCGATTGGTTGCAATAGTATGATTGGTCGTGGTTGTCAGCTTCATGGAGCTGATCATGTATTTATTGGAAATAATTCTGGAATTGGGAAACATTCTATTCTTGAGTGTTGGTCAAACTATGGTAAGACAGCTTATTCACCAAGTATTAGAATAGGGGATAATTCTTTTATTGGTGAGTACTGTCATCTAACTTCAGCCCTTTCTATATCCATAGGGGATGGTGTACTTATGGGGCGATTCTGTTATATCTCTGATAACAACCACGGAACTGTAAACTTTAAAAGCTTACAACTTCCCCCAGTACAAAGGGAACTATATATTCGGGGGGGGTACGCGTTGGCAATAATGTTTGGATCGGCGATCGAGTTTGCATTCTTTCAGGTGTTAACATCGGCGATGGAGCAGTTATAGCTGCGAATGCCGTTGTAACAAAAGATGTACCTCCTTATTGCTTGGTAGGTGGAGTTCCGGCGAGGATAATTAGAGATTGTAGACAGAATTAGGTCTTTGCCGATCTTTTCTAACACAACGATTTATCTAATGAAGGAGTATAAAGACGTTTCTGCACAAAGTGTGTCTTGGCTTAAATCCAACAGAATCGCTTTAGAGAGAAATCAGAATGCGATCAAGCACTTGTTGTATCCTGATAATACGGAGGAGTTTTCAAAGCTGATTTTAAATCTTTACAGAGAAAAAAAGAATTTCGATCTGATTGGCTGGTCTTCTAACACTTTGTTTATGCCCACTTATCAAATCGATTATCTTATCTGTACAAAGCATATAAATCAATGGCACGAAACAGACAACGAGATTATCTGTGATTGTGGAGTTCCCGTTTCAAAGCTTGCGAGGATATGTGTAGAAAAAGGTTATAAAGGTTACTATGGTCTTATCGAGCTTCCTGGTACAATAGCAGCTGCGGTCTATGGAAATTGTGGGTGTTATGATTGTTCTGTAATGGAGCTTGTTAGCTATGTAGATCTGCTGACACCAAATGGAAACATAGTGAATGTCACCCCGCATGATATGTATCCTCAAGTCCGTTCTACAGCTCTTAAGTCAGGAAAATTAAGGGGGACAATTATTAAAGTCGCACTTAAAAAAGACCTGGGAAATAGGGAGGAAGAAATTGAAAAATCAAAAGAAATGCAGAGGAAACGTCATGCAACACAACCTAATGGTGTCAACAATTTGGGCTCAACTTTTGTTTTAGGCAAGACTCTTTCATCACAAGGTCATAAGTATTATAGTATTAAAAGTAATATCCAAAAATGGTTGCACATTAACAATCGTAGCTTGCTACAAGCAATGACCCTGACCCTTATGGGAGGGTATCGCTTCACTCCTTATCTTTTTGATTTAGGACGTTGGATGTTCAGGGACAACAAGTCATACGACCTACTGTTTGAATACGAAAAGTTTATAAAAAAAATGTTTCCGGATGCTCATTATGAGATCGAGATCAGAAAATAGTCTTTTAGATGGAATCACTCTCAGATAACAAGCGTTTAGCCAAGAATACAATGATGTTGTACATTCGTACATTCATCACGATGATTATTGGCTTTTTTACGTCTCGTTTGATTTTAAATACCTTAGGAATAGAGAATTATGGTATTAATAATGTCGTGGCTGGATTTATAGCCATGTTTTCTGTTGTCCAGTCTACCCTTACCAATTCGACCACACGTTTTATGACTTTTGAACTCGGTAAGGGACGTGATTCTAATCCTAAGAAGATTTTTGGAATTGCTATGACTATTCACATAGGTTTGGCATTATTTATGGTCCTGATTTTGGAAACAGTTGGGCTTTATTTTTTAAATCATGGCCTAAATATCCCACAAGCAAGAATGGGTGCTGCAAATTGGGTTTTCCATTTTGCGGTTATCTCAATGGCTGTGGGAATTATCAATTCCCCTTATACTGGTTTAATCATAGCGCATGAGCGTATGGGGGCTTTTGCGTACATGTCATTCTTAGATGTCACACTAAAACTTATTATCGTATATTTACTATACATAACTCCCTTTGATAGACTGATTACCTATTCTGCATTCTATCTCTTCACGAATATTATCGTGATTGCTATATATTATTTATATGCCCGTAAGAAATTTCCGGAAGCGAAATATCAATTTGTTAGAGAGAAGGAAGGTTATGATATTATTTTTAAATTCGCAGGATATAACTTTCTTGGAGGAATAGCGAGTATGTTGAGTACACAGGGTACTAACATCTTAGTAAATCTCTTCTTCGGAGTTACTTTAAATGCAGCAATAGGAATAGCAAGCCAAGTACAAGGACTTTCTACAAAATTTGTTGGGGATTTTGTTACCGCGTTAAAGCCTCAGATTACCAAAGAATATGCAGCTGGACATATTGAACGCTCTATGCTATTAGCTTTTAGAGGATCCAAGTTCGCTTTCTTCTTAACTTTAATATTGGCGGTTCCCCTCATAATAAGAACTCCCTATATACTGACTTTCTGGTTGAAAATTTACCCACAGCAGGCTATCATCTTCTCTCGTTTGGTCATTGTTCTTACAATGCTTGTACTCTTGTCGGATACATTAGTAACTGAAATGTTGGCTTCTGGTAAGGTGGCAGCCTTTAATTTGTGGGTGGGTACCCTTAGGCTATTGATTCTACCATTAGAGTATATCGTTCTATCGTTGTTCCACTTTGCTTATTTAGTGGTTGTTGTTCAAATATTTATGGAAATAATCTCTTTGGTGGTACGCTTAATCTGTTTACAAAATGTGACAGGGAAAGAACATGTAGTTCCCTTCATGAGAAAAGTACTATTACCGACCGTCATAGTTACTTTCATCTCTGTATTCTTTGCTTTGTTATTTAATGGGTTCATAGCAGACAATTTTTTAGGATTATGTGTGTTTTCTGGTTTGTCCATCATTGTTTGTTTGTCAGTAATATATTTGGTAGGCTTGTCCTCACAGGAAAGGTGTACCGTGACTTGCGCTATTCAGAAGAAATTTAATAATCTTTTTGGGGCTAAAAGGATATAATCGTGCGAATAGGAATCTTGACATTTCATTTGGCACTTAATTATGGTGCTGTACTACAATGTTATGCTCTTCAAGAAGTATTGAAGCGCATGGGTAATAACGTTTGGGTGATTAATTATCAACAGCATTTCATAAGAAAATGGTTCCGCCCCAAAAGACTTTTTGGGCTAAGAAGCTTTATCAAAGCTGTAATAAACAAGAGAACAGGGAAATATATTAAGGACTCCATACATCCTTATCAATGTTACTATGACTTTTCTCACTTTCGTCATAAGTATATGAGATTGACAAAAAAATGCTTTAGCTTACATGATATTCCACCAATGGACTTATATGTGATTGGAAGCGATCAGCCGTGGAATCCTAATTTGACAGGGGGAACTGATCTGGTATATTATGGACAATTTTCTAAGCCAGAGTCTTCTCGCATAGTTACTTATGCAATGAGTGGATCAGTAGAAGCAATTAGCAAGGTAGGATGGGAGAATGTGGCTCAATATGCAAATCATTTTGATGCATTGTCTTTCCGAGAGAATGCGCTAACAAAGAAAATTTCAGAAATAACACAAAGGCATTGCGAAACTGTTTTAGACCCTATATTACTAACAGACGTAGACTTTTGGCTACCCATGATTAAGCATCGTATGACTAAACGTAAGTATTTGTTGCTTTATCACGTTGGAGGTCCTGAGAATGTCATCAGCACAATGACGGAAAAGTCAAAATTGATTGCAAACAAACAAGGGTTAGAGTTTATTGATGCAAGTCGTTATCAGTATTCACCATCAGATTTCGTTTCTCTTATATATCATGCTGATTTTGTAGTTACAGCTTCTTTCCATGCAATGGTCTTTTCCATTATATTTCATAAAGTCTTTTCTGTTGTTAGGACGGGGCAATCGTCAGATCTCAGATTTATCAATTTGCTCAATATATTAGGGATGGAGTCTTGCATGATGGATCCTTCTAAGGTTAGCATGCCTCAAGAGATGGATTATATGATGATTGAGGAGCGTTTGAAAAGAGAGAAAGCCGAATCTATCTCATATCTAAAAAGAATATCGAACATTTAGTATGAAACATCGGCAACTCAACATTGAATTATTGCGTATTTTTGCAATGATTCTAATATTGTAATGGCATATTTCTGGCGAAATGTAGCCTCTTTTTCCACACGATTTCCTCCGCATTCGTGAACCACTCAATTATATCAATTTGCTCATTACGTCACATGTTGATCTCTTCGTACTAATAACAGGTTACTTTGGTATTAGGAATCGGTGGAGACATCTTGCGAATAATGTTTTTTTGTGTACATTTGATGCCACTGTCTTGAGTGCCTATCTAACTCTATTTGTTGTTATACTAAGTTTCGTGACCTGTTGCAGTATTGATAAGGTGAGGATGCTTATTTGTAAACCTATTCTTATTAGTATTGAGAATTTATTTAATAGATTCCAGCTTCAGGATCATAATTAGATAGAAGACTTATGTTAGATAAATTTGACATATTGTTAGTCAAAATAGCAGATCTATTCTTACGCAAAATAAAGAGAGGACATTGGACTCGTGGTTCAAACCAAAGGATGCGTACATGGTATTTCAAAAAACATTATACTTACTTATTAGAACGATATAAGACGCTTGATATACCAACAGAGCCTAATGATGGCCCTATTTGGATGTTTTGGTGGCAAGGTGAGAATTCTATGCCACCAATCGTTCAGAAATGCTATCAACTGGCAAACGTCCATGCTCCAAAAGATCACCCTGTTATTCTTGTTACAAAGCAGAATATTCAGAAGTATGTAAGCATTCCGAATTATATATTAGATAAGGTTCAAAGAAATATTATTTCCTTAACTCATTTCTCTGATATCTTGCGGATGTCGCTTCTTTGGCAGTACGGAGGTCTATGGATGGATGCCACGATGTATACTGCTTCTGATATTCCCGAAAAAGTGTTTGCAAATGCTTTCTTTTCTGTGCGCACACCGATGGAGGGGGAGTGGGTGTCAAGATGTTTATGGACTGGATTTTTCATGGGAGGGGTAAAAGGACATCCCTTGTTTGGATTTGTTCGCCAGTTGTTTTATGACTATTGGAGAAATCATAACGAATTACTTGATTATTTCCTCATTGATTTGGGAATTGTGTTGGCCTATGACCATATCACTCAAATTAAACAATCAGTCGATAATGGTGTCTGGTTTACAGATAAGTTATTCTACCCGCAGAGTCATATTGATAGACCTATTGACCTGCAACTCTATAAAAGCATCGTCAAGGAATGGCCATTCTTCAAAATGACTTATCGGGATTATTTTGGGAAACTTGTCATAAGAAATGAACAAGGAGAGTATACTTGGTATGGATATATGCTCACACATTAGGCTATCTGTAATTGTCCCGGTTTATAACGCGCAGACAACATTAGATAGTTGTCTGCATAGCCTTAGCATAGTTAACGATGACGATATAGAGTTCATCATCGTTGATGATGGCAGTACAGATAGGTCCCCCTTAATTTGCGATAATTTCGCCCAGCAGGATTTGCGATTTAAAGTCTTCCATAAGTTTAATGGTGGTGTCAGTAGTGCTCGCAACTGTGGGTTAGAGAATGCTAAAGGGGAATGGATAACATTTGTAGATGCCGACGATACTGCATTGGCTGACATTTTAACATTTAAGCCGAAGGCTTTAGCCGACTTGATATGCTTTAATTGGGAATATACGACAGGCGAACAGGAAGATGAGCACCTTTCTGACAGCATCTATGTTGAAAAAGCTAAAAGGACTTTTCTGAACCATCACTTAGTTGATTTTATATTTCGTTGTCCTTGGGCTAAATTGTTCAGAAATAACATAATACGTAGTCGTCATCTTAGATTTAATGTGAATTATCATGTTGGAGAAGATACTTTGTTTGTTCTTTCCTATTTGGAGTTTTGCAATACTATCGAGACCGTTGACAAAGTAGGATATGTGTATCTTCGCCCCATTCCGTCTAAATATAATCTTTCGTATAACGAGGCAACATCTTATTTGACTACTTTTATGGAAAGTTATGAACAACTCAATGTAAACTGTCAACGCTTATTACTTCTTTTGGAATATTACTATTTCACAAAGATAGGTACTTGCTCATTCTGTAGCAGTGTTCATTGGGAGATGTGCCCTGCAGTTAGGAGAATTCACTCTATTTGTTGGAGAAGTTATTCTCTCAAAAACAGAATTAAGTTCTTATTATATAGATGTTTCTCTATATTTTGTTTTTATGATCGATAATAAAGTCAGCGTTATCGTTGCGGTCTATAATGTAGAACGATACATTCACCGTTGTGTCAATAGTCTATTGTCACAAACGTATCAAAATATAGAAGTGATCCTTGTTGATGATGGATCCACTGACAGCTGCCCATCCATCTGTGACGAGTATGCCCATAGGGATACTCGCGTTCATGTGGTACATAAGCGCAATGAAGGGGTTAGTGCGGCACGGCAAACCGGGCTTGATGCTGCTTCTGGAGACTATGTGATTCATGCCGACCCCGATGATTACGTTGACAAGAATATGATAGAAGACCTTTTGCAGGAAGCTATAAGGACAGGGGCTGATGTAGTGACGTGTGATTTTTTTATGAACGATTGTCTTATGGAGCAGAATTATACTGACAGTCAGGACCTCTTGCTCAAAATTATTAATGTATCCTGTATCTGTGTCTGTTGGAACTGCTTTGTAAAACGTTCGTTCATTGTAGAGCATGGCATCTCATTCAGTCCAAAGTGGCTTACCATGAGTGAAGATTTTCTGTTCATAGCTCGCTTACTTTCAGCAGGAGCTCTGGCTACACATGAACACAAAGCTTACTATCATTACTTCACTTACAACTCCCATAGCTTAACTCATCATCATTCCATGAAGAAGCTTGAATCTATTGTGGCTGTTATTCATGAATTGGAGCATCTTGTAGATGCATCAAGTTATGACAATTTATATAGTCGTAAGAAATATGCGATTATGTATGCTTATCAAGGGAAGATGTTCCGCATCATATCCCGTCTCTATCCTGAAATTCATCAGAGGCTGATAGATGAGGGAAGTCATGATGAACCTTATGGGCTTGGATGGCAATTGTCTCATGCTATGAAGCATCCAGTCTTGACCTTCTATCTTTCTTCCCTACATTCCTATCTTGATAAGCTGTTAAAGCTTTTAAAATTATAGTCAAACAATATTATTAATTTAATTATAATGAGTAAACCGCGTTTAATTGCGTTCTATCTACCTCAGTTTTATCCTACAAAGGAAAATGACGAATGGTGGCAACCCGGATTCACAGAGTGGACCAATGTTGGACAAGCTAAGCCACTATTCCCGGGACATTATCAACCAAGGATACCTGCCGATCTGGGCTACTATGATTTGAGAGTTCCTGAAACTCGAGAGAAGCAAGCAGAATTGGCAAAAGAAGCAGGTATTGAGGGATTTTGTTATTGGCATTATTGGTTTGCAGGCCGCCAACTTCTTGATCGCGTATTTCGTGAAGTCGTTGAATCAGGCAAACCTGATTATCCGTTCTGTCTCTGTTGGGCCAATCATTCTTGGTATAAGAAGGTATGGGATCCTACTAAGCCGAACACGTTGCTTATAGAACAAACGTATCCAGGTAAGCAGGATTATATTGACCATTTTTATGCCTTACTTCCTGCTTTTAAAGACCCAAGGTATATGAAGCGTGAAGGCAAACTCATCTTCGGATTGTTTTTGCCCTTAGATGATGATAATACTAAGCTCTTCATTGAGACTTGGAATGAGTTGGCTTTACAGAATGGATTACAGGGCTTTTGGTTCTTTGCTCTTGAAAATGGGATGAAAGATCGTTATGTAAATCTTAATCCAGGCTATTATAATGGAGCTTGTGTAGATTATATGCCACTTCAGGGAGTTACTAAAAATAAATTATCTTCATTGTTGTGGCATGTTGTCATGAAGTTTACTCGTTTTCCAAGATATATGACTTATAATAGGTACGTGAGGCAAATGATTAAAGAATTTAAGCCTCAAGCGGGATATTATCCATGTGTAGGACCAAGTTTTGACCATTCGCCGAGAAGTAAAAATCGTGGTGTGATTTTACAAGGATCCACACCGGAAAAATGGCAGCATCTGTGTCAAGTGATTTTTGATAAAGTTTCCCATCGGTCACATGAAGACAATATAGTTTTCATAAAGTCATGGAACGAATGGGGCGAAGGTAATTATCTTGAGCCCGATTTGAAATATGGAAAGGCTTATATTCGAAATTTAAGGAAGGTTGTTGATTCCTTTTCGAAATAACATGCCTTGTGATATTCATACTTTATTCCTACAATTAGTAAATAAAATATTCAATGAAGGTACTTTGGTTCGAAGTTACTGTCCCAAGTAGATATACTACGAATAATTCCCCAGTTGCAGGGTGGCAAGATTCGTTAGAAGATATTGTTAAGAAAAGAGGAAAAGGAATTGAGCTGATCATTGCATTTTTAGGCCAATCGGGTTTTAGAGAAAAAACTGTTGAGGGAGTAAGATATATACCTATTATTCCTAAATACAATCGATGGAATAAAATATATTCTAACTTTTCAAATCGTTGGAATACAGTAAATAAAATTATTCCATTAGCACTTGAATGTATAAATCGTGTGAAGCCAGATTTAATACAGATATTTGGAACGGAAAGTGAATTTGCCCAGGTTGCTAAGTATTGTAAAATTCCTATTGTAGTTCATATGCAAGGGAGCGTGAATCCATATTTAGATGCAGAGTATCCTCCACGATATAGTTTTCTTGATAAAATTCTTTATGATGGTCTCAATTTAAAAATTCAATGGTATAATTTCCGCGGACGTCATTTTAATAAATCCTGGAGAGAGTTAGAGAGAAGCAATTACAAGAATGTAGTATACTATATGGGAAGGACTGCTTGGGATAGAAAGATAATTGACATATTTCATCCCAATGCCAATTATTTCCATGTTTGGGAGGCTCTACGTCCAATATTTTTGAATACAACAGAGAAATGGAAAGTAAAAGATAAACGAAGTGTTCACCGATTAATAACTGTCGGATGTTCAAGTCATTGGAAAGGAATGGATACGTTGTTACGAACAGCTCATGTTTTAAAAGAATTGAATTTTAATTTTGAATGGGTAGTTGTTGGTAACATGAATTCAGTCAAACATTACATAGAGAAGAAAGAGCACCTCTGTTTTGAAGAGAATAATGTCTATATCAATGGATTTACCGATGCAGCAGCATTGTTGGAATTATTATTATCTTCTAATATTTATGTCCATACCGCATATATTGATAATAGTCCTAACTCAATTTGTGAAGCACAAGTCTTAGGCTTGCCCATCGTTGCGACAAATGTGGGGGGAATTCCCACACTTGTAGGTGAAGGGAAAGGAGCTATTCTTGTACCTTCAAATTCTTGCTATGAAATGGCAAGTGCCATACTTGAGCTTTGTCAGGATGAAGATAAACAAAAGTCTTTCTCAAAATGGAATATGACTCAAGCATTGGATAGACATAATCCAGAACATATTTTATACGACCTGCTGACTTGTTATAATACAATCATTAAGCAATAGTTTCAGTTATGAATCCAAAAATATTGGCATTATATCTGCCACAATTTCATCCTTTTCCCGAAAATGATCTGTGGTGGGGGAAGGGTTTTACAGAATGGACGAATGTGGGAAAGGCAAAACCTCTCTTCAAAGGACATGATCAACCACGTGTTCCATCAGAATTAGGATACTATGACTTGAGGTTACCTCTCATCCGCGAACAACAAGCTGAGATGGCAAAGGATGCAGGGGTTACAGCATTCTTATATTGGCATTATTGGCTGGGGGGAGGTAGAAGATTATTACCTGAAGTCTTTCATGAAGTCTTGACAACAGGAAAGCCTGATTTCCCATTTGCATTGGCATGGGCAAACCATACGTGGAGAGCAGTGGGATTGACAGCAGACTTCAAGTCGAATTCAATCCTTGCAGAACAAACATATCCTGGTATTGAAGATGCCCAGGCTCATTTCAAGTTATTGCTAACGGCTTTCCAAGATCCAAGATATGTAAAGGTTGATGGAAAGCCTTTCCTCTATATTTTTGATCCAGTTAATCTACCTATAGAATATATACAATGTTTTAAGCACATGAGTGTTGAAACAGGGCTCAGAGGTATATATTTAGTAGCAAATACAAATAACCAGATCAAAAAAGAAGATATGATAGCTAAGGGTTTTGATGCTGTATGTAATGGCGAAATCCTTGGACATGGAGGCTTTGATACTTCATCGTTCCGGCATCGTGTTAAGAAACACTTGGAAGGCATATTCTTCCATCGTCCTGCCCATGCCTATAACTACAAAGAATTATCACCCTATCTATATTCTGAAGACGATCGTGCTGAAGACGTCATACCGCAAATTCTTCCTCAGTGGGATCATTCCCCACGGGGGGGACGCAAAACTCTGATTTTTACAGGAACTACTCCTGACCTTTTTGAGAAGAATGTTCGCCAAGCTATGGAACTAATAAAGAATAAGAATGATGAGCATCAAATTCTAATTCTAAAATCTTGGAATGAATGGGCAGAAGGCAATTATATGGAACCAGATCTGACAAATGGTCGGGGATATATTGAAGCACTGAGGAAGGTGGTTGACGAATATAGATTTAAATAGAATGAAAGAATTTGTATTGAGCAAATTGTCTTATTTGTATCCATATAAAGCAATAAACACAATTCGCCATTATATCGATGTTATAAAATCTTTTAGTTTAAGCAGGCAATTGAAATATTGTGGAACGGGTACTCGGTTCGGAAAAGTAGAGTTCTGTACAGGTCTAAGTATTATTCAGGTCGGGTCTAATACAATTTTTTTGTCACACCTTTTCCTTACTGCATGGGGACAGGGAGTTATCTGTATAGGAGATAACTGCTCTTTTGGTTGTTATTGTCATATATCATCGATAAACAGAATCACTATTGGTGATAATTTGTTGACAGGCAAATGGGTAACTATTGTAGATAATAATCATGGTAAAACCAGCTTGAAAGTGATGAAAATGCGCCCATTAGAAAGAGAACTCTTTTCTAAAGGACCTATAGAGATTGGCAATAATGTTTGGATTGGGGATAAGGCGACTATTCTTTCTGGAGTAAAAATCGGAGATGGATCAGTTATTGCTGCAAATGCGGTCGTAACAAAGAATGTCCCGCCGTATTCCGTTGTTGCTGGAAATCCAGGTAAAGTAATAAAAAGTTTAATATGAATATACTCAAGGCTGTAGCTCCTTACCGCCACCCTCAGCAGCTTAATTTTAAGTTACTACCCTATCAGGCATGGAAAGAATGGGGTGGAGGGACGGCACCGGCGCATTATCCTCCGCGGTTGCTGCACAGTTTCGCATTCCGCTGGGAACTGCCACAATTGCCAAAGCATAGGGGCGACGCGCGGTTGAGATTTGTGGAGCCGGTGTCCATCCATTTCGATACCTTCCCAGATTATGTACGGTATGAGATCATCCCGATGGTTTGGGACTGCTGGCCAAGGTATTTCGAGATGATGGTGGAATGGCTGAAAAGGCATCATGTTCGAACGGCTATCTTTACTTCCCGGCAGACGGCGGAGCGGATGCAGGAGACTCTGCCTGACGTAAATATACTGTGGTGTCCCGAAGCCATAGATCCTGCTCCTTATCATGCTGGGAAAGGGCTCGCAGAACGTACGATTGACGTGTTGGAATTTGGAAGGTCGAATGAGCGGGTGATTCATGCTGATAGGTTGCAGCACGTCCGGCTTGCTGATGGACATATGTTGCGCCATATAGCTACTCGTCAAGGCGGACGTTTCATTTTCAGTAATGAGCAGCTCTACGATGCCATGGCGGATGCTCGTATTGCGATTGCGTTGCCCCGTTCAATGACACAGCCGGAGGTGGCTGGCGATATCGAGACCCTAACGCAGCGTTATTGGGAGTGTATGATTTCCCGTATGGTTATGGTGGGGCATGCGCCCAAGGAGTTAGTGGATTTGGTAGGTTATAATCCGGTAATAGAGCTCCGCGAAGATATGCCTGCGGAGGACTTGATTACGGATGTCCTCTCGCACATCTCAGCCTACCAGCCACTGGTTGACCGCAATCGCGAAACGGCTCTGAGAATAGGTACTTGGAGGGTGAGAATGAAAATGGTGATGGAATGGCTGGAAAGCGTGGGGTATAGTTGTTTCTCACCAACATAAAGAGCTGTGAATGAAGGATAAATGACAGATGAACTAGATATGTCTATGTCGTCTGATGAATTTAGTAAAGATAAAGCTCAATAATTACAAGATAAATCGAATAAAAACAATGATACCAAAGATAATTCATTATTGTTGGTTCGGGCATAACCCTTTGCCTCCATTGGCCTTGAAATGTATTGCTTCATGGAAAAAGTATTTGCCCGATTATGAGATCAAGGAATGGAATGAGGAGAACTTCGATGTAAATATCATTCCTTATACCCGAGAGGCGTATGCTGCTGGAAAGTATGCATTTGTAACAGATTATGCCCGCTTCTGGATACTTTACAAATATGGTGGCATCTATTTTGATACGGATGTGGAGATGATACGCCCAATTGATGATATTATCGCTGCAGGTGGATTTATGGGTTATGAGACCGATCCCCAACCGTCCTCGGTTGACGTTTGTTTGTCAGGAGGAAACGAGACAGAAGTCTCTTCTGATCTTGGTTTGGGTGTATCTCCTGGCCTCGGCCTTGGGGTAGCTCCCGGTCTCGGCCTTGTAAAAAAGGTATTGGATTACTATGAGGGTGCCCATTTTGTGAATGAATCCAATATGCGCAACCAGATTACCGTTGTTCATATTACTACCCACATCTTATTGGAAAATGGTCTTCAATTGGAGCCAGGAATACAGCGGTTAGATGGAGTCAACATTTATCCATCTGAATATTTTTGTCCCATCAATCTTACCACGGGGAGACTGCATATTACTTCGAATACGCGCACAATCCATCATTATAGTGGTTCTTGGGTACATGGAAAATTTTCATTCAAGAAATGGATCAAGCGCGTTCTTCCTGAAAATATAGTTCTTAAAATCATTCAACAGAAATCAAAAAGGAAATGAAAGCTATAGCAAAGTTCTATACCTGGTTTTGGATCATCTACTTCCCCGTCTGCATCGCATTCACAGTTGCAGTAAACTTTGATTGGAGTGATGAGATATTAACAGCTCTACTTTTGATGTATGCTGTTATTAAGCAGCGATATTTGGTGAAAGATAAAAGGAGATGGAAAGAAATCATGCTGTACATCTTCATCATGATCTTTTATCTGACGTACTCTTTGACAATTGATGTTACCACAACAAGAGGAGTTGTCCTTGACATTTTACAGCAGGTACGGCCTTATGTCGTGTTTTACCTTACTTGGATGCTGGCTCCCCAGTTTACAAGCCTGCAAAAGAGGCGCATCAAATGGGTCATGTTGCTGTCGTTTGCCATCTATCTCTTCGCTTTGTTCTTTAAGCCTTCATGGGTGGATCCCTATGCTGAAGGAGGGCTTGGTCGTGGAGAGTCGGCTGCTTTGGGGCAGCTTGCCCTATGTTGTGGGATGATTTATTATCTTTTTTCAAAACAGACGAAGAGTAATCGCAATATCGCCATCTTCATCATGCTGTTAGGATTGGCATCTGGAAAGTCGAAATATTTTGGCGAATGTATTTGTTTCATCGCTTTGGTAGGTTTTGTAAAAAGTAAGATCAATTATACTTCTCCAATAACTATATTGAAAGTTACCCTATTGGCAGCTGTTGTTCTCTTCTTTACGTGGACGAAGTTTAATGCCTATTACGTAGAGGGTTTTGAACAAAATGCGGAAGAAATGGCACGACCTGCCACTTATAAAACAGGATTACAGATCATGTTCCATGATTATGTCCCGTTTGGCAGTGGGCTTGGTTCTTTTGCAACAGCGGCAGCCGCAAAAGAATATTCTCCCCTTTATTACGAGTATGGGCTTAGTGAAATATGGGGATTGGATCCGAGCAATCCTATGTTCCTTGCCGATGCATTTTATCCAACATTGGCAGAATATGGTATCGTTGGGCTCTTCTTCTTTCTTTGGTTCTGGAAACGAAGGCTACAGGAAGCAAACCGTATACAAGACATTGTGTATTATCGCATGGCATTGATGTGTATCCTGGCTCTCGCCTTGGAGAGCACTGCTGATAGTTCCTATCTTTCCGGTAAGGGTATGGGGTATTTCATGATCTTGGCTGTTTGTCTGAATGCAGGATTCAAGCAAATAAGGACAAGAAGAGGTACTCACATCCTATCAAATACAGACAAGTAAGATGCTGATAAGATTATTTCGACAATTAAGTTTAGTACCATCTTTTCTATGGGATGTCCTTTGGGCTCCGATATGGAAACGCAGTATGAAACATTGTGGGAAAGGTGTGTATTTACGTCCCATGTCATCGGATATTAAAGGAATAGAAAATCTTTCCGTTGGAGACGGATCCTCTATTCCGAAGGGAAGTATAATCTATTGTACGGAGGCTTCTTGTACAATTGGCAAAAAGGTTATCTTCGGCCCTCATCCTACGATTATTACTGGTGACCATCGGATTGACCTGATAGGCAAGTATATGATTGACGTGACCGTTGAGGAAAAAACCGTGGATGGTAAGAATCCTTACGATGCCCCTGTAGTCATTGAAGATGATGTGTGGACAGGTGCCAATGTAACGATTCTCAAAGGCGTAACTATCGGTAGAGGCTCTGTAATCGCAGCAGGTTCTGTCGTGACAAAATCATTTCCTCCTTATAGCATCATCGGCGGCGTGCCTGCTCGTCTAATCAAAATGCGCTTTACGCCAGAGCAAATCGCTGAGCATGAAAGGCTATTAAACTCGTAATAATGGAAATCATCATAACTTCTCCATCTCTAAACCCACATGAAAATGTAAGTGGCATCTCTTCGGTGACGAAGCTCATCATCGAGAATAATGTTGCTCATCATTATGTGCATTTCGAGATAGGGCGTAAGGATCATGAAAAAGGGGGATGGCACAGATTCGTGGCTTTAACCAGACGATACAGGGAATGGAAAAAACTCCTAAAAGCATATCCTCTGGCATTGATCCACTATAATTTTCCCTTGTCAATGGCATCAATACTGCGTGATCCTTGGTTTATCTGTTATGCACTGAAACATGGGCGAAAGGTGGTCGTACATATCCATGGCGGATTCTTTCTTTCTGCACAGCACATTCCTATTCTACCATGGATGATCTTGAGGACGGTATTTCATCAGGATACCCCCTTCATCGTACTCAGCGACAAGGAGAAAGATATGATCGAAAGTAGGTTTGGAGCAAGGAGCGTATTTGTGTTGCCCAATGTCGTTGACTTGAAGGATGCAGAGAAGTATGCGCAAGAGCAAACGGATGATGTCTCTCATGAGAAATTGCGCATAGGATACCTGGGACGGATAGAACCGAATAAGGGGATGACGGAGCTGCTTAACGCTTGTAGCCAATTGAAGAATATGGGGTGTGAGTTTACTTTGGTTTTGGCGGGTAAGGAGCAGACAGACGGTGAATATCTCCCTCGTTTTGAGCGAGAGCTTGGCAGCCATTTCGAATATGCCGGACTGGTGTTCGGCGAGGAAAAATGCCGTTTCCTAAGGAGTCTTGATATCTTTATACTGCCCAGCTACTTCGAAGGACTGCCCATGTCATTACTCGAATGCATGAGTTATGGTGTCACGCCCGTTATCACACCTGTGGGGAGCATCCCCGAGGTGGTCAAAGATGGCGTGAACGGCATTTTTATCCGTCACCATGATGTGTCATCAATTGTGGAGGCTATTGCACGTCTGAATCAGGATAGGGCGTTATTGAGGACACTGGGCACGGAAGCACGACGGACGATCTTTTCTGGCTTTGGTCCAACAAGTTATGTGAAGAGATTGAATCGTATTTATAACCAGGCTTAACGCATTACCAGACTTGATCAAATGAGGCGTAAGCAAGCAAATCTCCTCACCTATGTCACCGCAGCCATCCTGTTGGTATGGCTGATGGGACAACTGATCTTGATGTCCTGCCATTTTGGTCCTCAAGGAGGGGACTGGGGGCATTATATCGCATTGGCTCGTCAATGTTATGATGCAGGACAATGGTATCCGATGGCGGAGAATATCAGGGAGGATAATTATATTTTTGCGCCAGGATTGGTCAACTTGCTCAGCGCTGAAGCGAGGATCTGCCATGGTATTTGGGTGAATAAATGGCTGTATTTGTTGATGAACATCGGTGTGATGGCAATGACAGCCGACATGGCGCGGAGGATGTTTTCTGCAAAGGTGGCGTGCAGGACATTGATCATTTCTTGCTTGTTATATAGTAATTGGTTCATTACACTGTCGGCAAATAGTGAACTGCCTTTCCTATTTCTCTGTATCACGGGATTATGGATGGTCGTCTTTTCGGAAAATCAAGGCAAGTGTTGGCATGGAGGACCAAGGCGGTGGACGATTGGAACTGTTTATCTCGTAGCTGGGATCTGTATGGCTCTTGCTAACTGGATACGTCCTTTAGGTTTCATCTACGTGCTTGCTGTGATTTTGTTTGCTGCCATTACGGTGAAAGGCGAACACAGCCTACGCAGGATTGTGAGTCGTGGGATGGTGGTTATCATCGGCTTTGGCATGATGGTAGCCGTCATTGGAGAAACGACCCGCATGAGGACTGGGCATTTTATTTGCCAATCGACGACTGGAGGATTCAACTTGATCATGTCGGCTAACGACCTGGCTTTCGGGGGCGTGGACACACAGGCCTGGCAAGATCCTAGTTCAACTGCTTATATCCAGGATATCGAACGTTATGATTGCTTGCAAAGGGACTCTATTTGGCGGACACGGGCAGTAGAGTGGATAGGGAAGCATCCCGTTCGTTATACAGCACTCTATCTGAAGAAGATGCCCATTCTTTTTGCGGAGGACTCTTGGACGGACCAACGGGTCTTCCCCAGTGATCAGTTTTATTACAAATGGCGTCATGGGGAGTATACATCGAAGGAAGTCGCGTTGAAGTTGTTGTTGAAAATGAGTAAGAGCATCCCGTATTATATTATGCTCGTGTTGGCAGTATGGGGGATGGTGGAGTCGTGGCGCAGGCACGACCGTTATGGCATTTGGCTGATGGCGGTACTCGTGGCTGTCGTGATGGTCACTTGTCTTTTCCCTGTTCAGCCTCGTTACCATTATCCAGTGCTATGGATATTGATCGTCATGGCGAGTAAAGGGGTGGAAATGTTGGCTAATATATCCAATAATATTAGATTTGTTCTCCATCTCGTACCTCATGGTTTCCGTCATATACAGCAGAACAATATAATATTTAAGAAAAAATGACCACTGCTATTAATGCCAAATAGCAATAATGGATATGCTTTGACAGAGAACAGTTTTACCCAATTTTATTAGATATATGTCTATGGAACTTCTAATGATAAATGTTAAATATTTGATATTTCTCCGTCAGAATTAGGATATATACTAATTTTAGATTAACTTTGCACTTAGATAATATATGAAATGGATTTTCGCATAGAAGAAGATGAAACATTATCAGGCAATAAAGCGAAGATATACAGTGTTCGGGATGAGGGTGATGAGCTTACTTATCTAGAGCATTTTGTTGAGGACAATATAAATAAATATCCAAATGAGGTAGGGAACATTCTTGAGAAGTTAAATATCATGGGACATTATACTGGCTGCGAATCAAATTTGTTTAAGCACAATGAAGGAAGAGCCGGTGATGGTGTCGTATGTCTCAAGGACGATAGCAAGCGCTTTCGCCTATATTGTATGTATTTTGGCGATAAACTTGTAATTTGTGGATCTGGAGGATGGAAAAGCCCAAATATAAAAGCATATCAAGAAGACGAAATACTTAACAACGCTGCTGAGAAGATGAAGAATGTTGCTGCTGTGTTAAACAAATTTCTCCAAAGCGGCATCATGGATATAGAAAGTGATGGAACTATAAACATTTATGCAGAAGACTATGAATGAGAAAAAAAGTATAATTGCTGAAGCTTTGTTAAAATACGGTGAGGCCAATAAACATAAGGTTCGCAATAAACTTATAATTGCGACTAAAATCAGTCGTCGTCTCCGCGAATTGGGGATGCCCCAGAAAGAATTCGCAGAGAAAATTGGAAAATCGGCTCCAGAAGTATCTGATATACTATCAGGAGACAGAAATCTGACTATTGATACTATGTCGGATATCGAGCGAGCACTTGATATGCACTTGCTTGATACTACATTGATGGATACCTGCAAGATGGAAAAAGAATGCATGGTAAATATTAAAACGTCCAAACAATATCAATCATATTCTTACAAGGTGGATTCTGTTAAATTGCCTTCGTATGTGTTTGATAATTTGGAAAGTGCTTAAAGATTTAAAATGCAGATAAGATATAACATACAATCTCTAAAAGAGTCAGAGTTTAAGATAAATTATGACTACAATTTGGAGGATAAAGCAGCCGTGACGTTTGAATTCTTCCATACCGAAAAGGCAGATTCAAATGCTAAGGTTATTGTCGTGGAAGCAGGGTGCAGTGTAGTCTCTGTAAAGGACAACACAGAATTAGCGAAGAATTCTGTAAGGGCGGAATTTTCGATCATGCCATTTGATGATGTTATTAAGGTAGATGGGATTACATTTCGAACACCTGTACCCCAATTAATTGATACGTTTATCAACGTAACGTTAGGGGCTTTGCGTGGAATTTTTTCTAAAAATATGCTAGGTACATATCTTGATGGTATTGTTTTACCTTTGATTCCTATGAAAGTCATTTCAGAATCACACAAGCAGAGATTATAGATCAACAAATTTTCAAAATAATTTAAATGCATAGAGGTCCTTGGCCTCTATGTGTAATAAAGGATTTAGCCTTAATCTTTGACGTATAATTCTTTTCTAATAGATGTAACCTTGTAGAGTCTTTTTAATTCTCATTATTTATATGAGTGAATCTAATCAACTGTTCTTCCAACTTCTTCGTTTTGCTTTAGGCACTGAACCGGATTGCCCGAAAATGACGATAAGCGAATGGAAGGTGATGTTCAAGATTTGCCAGGAACAGTGTATCGTCGCTTTCGTTGGTGATGCTTTGGATCGGGCAAAGGACGTGTTGGTGGAACCTACGCCT
This sequence comes from uncultured Prevotella sp., assembly GCA_905210845.1. Taxonomy (GTDB): domain Bacteria; phylum Bacteroidota; class Bacteroidia; order Bacteroidales; family Bacteroidaceae; genus Prevotella. Next base: position 6,971 of record CAJLYG010000003.1, on the reverse strand, counting down.
GAGGCTCGGACGGAGTTTTCACATCTGATTCTGAAATGGATGGGAAGTGGACTGCGCTGTAAGCAGATCAATAGCAAGATCAACAGAGATTGCATCGGCGTATCAAGGGCGTTTCAAAAGGCGGGCTTTGATAGTTGTATCCTGAAAGGGCAGGGGAATGCCATGCTTTATCCTCATCCTTTCTCCCGTACACCTGGTGATATTGATATTTGGGTGCGTCCTCGGATGAAAGGATTGGACATGGATGGGATGGTCAGGGAGATTATCGCTTTCGTAAGAAAGATGGACCAGAAGGCGGAGATATCTTATCACCACGTGGAATGCCCTCCTTATCAAGGCACTCCGGTGGAAGTGCATTACCGTCCTCAGTTCTTATTCTCTTTCCTGCACAATCGTCGTCTCCAACGTTTCTTTGCTTGCCATGCCGATGAGCAGTTTGACCATTGCATTGCTCTGGAGGAGGGGGAGATTCATGTCCCAACGACAGTTTTTAATGTGGTATTCCAACTGAGCCATATATTCAATCACTTGTTCCATGAGGGAATCGGAATGAGGCAGTTGATCGACTACTATTATGTCCTGCAACACTTGACGGATGAGGAACGGCAACACGATTGGGGAAAGATATTGAAACCCCTTGGACTGCATGGCATGTTGGGAGCGGTCATGTGGATTTTCACAGAAGAACTTGGCATGGAGCCAAGATTCTGTCTTGTAGATCCTGATGAAAGGCGAGGGAGGCTTGTGCTTAACGAGATCATGCTGGGCGGTAATTTTGGGAAGTTTGACTGTCGAAACCGTTTCGGGCATGGGGCTTTGGGGCGTAACTTACAACGGCTCTGGCGGGATGCCAGGTTGTTGCGCTATTTCCCGTCTGAGGCTATAGCCGAGCCTTTCTTCAGAATCTGGCATTTCTTTTGGCGATGCCGCCATTAAGATATAGATTGAATGACAAGATGCGTTATGTTTAGATTGAAAGATTTAGATATCGTGGAGCGTAAGGATGCCTTGAATGTCTTGCCCGACGGTAAGTTACTCATCAATACGATCAATGCTCATTCTTATAATGTGGCACGGAAAGACCCGCTTTTTGCGGAGGCTCTTACTCATGGTGATGTGTTGATTCCTGATGGGATGAGCATTGTCAAAGCTTGTAAGTGGATCCGGGCAAAGTCACGTCCTCAAGAGAGAATAGCAGGCTGGGACCTGTTCGAATGGGAAATGTCGCGGTTGAATGAGGCTTCCCGGAAAGAGATAGAAGGGAAGAAAGGCTTGCCTTCGCGTCAGGGACGAAAAAAGAAGGTGATGTTCATGGGATCGTCAGAGGAAACGCTTGCCCTGGATGTCAAGGAGTGTAACCAGCAATATCCTTATTTGGAGGTCGTCACCTATTCTCCTCCTTATAAACAGGTATTCAGCGAGGAAGATGACCGTGCGATCATTCTGGCGATCAATGATGCAGACCCAGACCTGTTGTGGATTGGCATGACTGCTCCCAAGCAGGAGAAATGGACGTATGCTCACTGGAAGGAACTGGATGTTCATTGCCATGTTGGGACAATCGGGGCGGTGTTTGACTTCTTTGCAGGCACTGTGGAACGGGCTCCTCAGTGGTGGCAGCAGCATGGAGTGGAATGGCTTTACCGACTGCTTAAGGAGCCGCGCCGTATGTGGAAACGGTATATCATCGGCAATGCTCTTTTCCTCCTTTACATGTTGAAAGAAGCAAATCAGAAATAATGATTAAACAAAGGATTTTCTCATGATAACAATTGATGAACATTGGCTGCAAATGTGGCAGCAGTACATGGATTTCCTGCACACGAAAGAGCGTAGGCCATCGAAATATAAGATGGAGGAACGGGATCTCGTCAACTGGGCGAAGCATAACCGTAAGTTGCTCAACAAGGGGATCTTCAAGGAAAGCAGGAAAGAGAAGTTTAATGAGTTGCTGGCTGAGGCTGCAAAGTATCAGCGGGTCAACCAATACCAGTACACGGATGGTAGTAAATGCTTCAGGAAGAAGCGCAAGAAGAATGCCATCGACCTGAGCTTGGAACCTAAAGACTTGTGGGACCCAGCGTAAATGGGCAGAACTCTTAGAATATTCAGATGCAACTTGGGGGCATATTCTAAAATAAAGATGTAGTTTTTCTTTGTTATCTCATTCTTTTATGCTAATTTTGCCATATATCTAATATGTTATGGGTGAGTCGGTAATTATAAAGAATTTCGGTCCTGTCAAGGAAGCAGAACTTCGGGATATCCAGAAGTTCACCATCATTGTCGGTACATCGGGATCAGGCAAAAGTACAATCATGAAGCTGATCTCTTTGTTCCGGTGGCTGTATAAGATGTTGAATATTCGTGCATATTTGCAAAAATCAGGCTTCAAACGATCACCATTTCGGTTGAATCTTAAAAGTTATTTGCAGGATGATGGCTTGCATGACTACCTGAAAAATGATACTTATATTGAATATCGGAATGATGAAGTTTGTTTAGTCATTGAAGGAAAAAACGGAGATTTTAAGCAAATAAGCAAAGTTTCTGACGAGAACCTTTGTCTTGAAAAAGTGGTATTCATCACTGAAAAAAGGAATATGATTCCCGATCTTCTTGCCAACCGCATGAAAGAGAAGGATGCACCGTTTTATGTCCGCCAGTTATTGGAGGAATTCCAAAAGGCCTCTTTGATAACGAAAGGTTTACCTTTGTCAGCAGTGGGCGTAAACTTATACTCACAAAAAATTAATGGTATAGACCAATGGTTCATTAAGAATAATGAAAGCGAGGGCCAGAATTTCTATATTCACTTAGAGGATGCCTCGTCTGGTATCCAGTCACTTGCGCCTTTAAATATGCTGATGGATTATTACGCACATCATTTCGATTTGGTAAAATCGCTTAATAATGCCGTGCTTAAATTTCTTGCTGACAATGATGGGTTTAAGTTTTTTAAACCAAGCGAGGATGTTGGTGACATTAAGCGAAAGCATATTGATATTCATATAGAAGAGCCAGAGATTTGCTTGTATCCTGACAATCAGCTGCATCTCCTCAACTATATTGTAAAGGTGATACATCATAGAGACAACGATTATGAGTTGTCGTTGATGTTTACAACGCATAGTCCTTATATGCTCAACCAGTTGAATTTATTATTCAAAGCTTATGATTTAGGCAAGGAAATTGAAGGTGCAAGTCTTAATTACAATTATACGAATGTTTATGTCATGGAAAATGGCATCTTAAAGGATATCAAGGTTAAAAATGCGCATTTGATCAATCCGGAGTATTTATCTCAGCCATTGGATGATATTTATAATCAATATGAGGCCATAAAAGAAAACCTTTATGCTCAATGACCTATTACGGAAGGACTTTATAGTTCATTACAACATAACTTCAAAAGACGTCGTCGTTGACTATCAGACAACTGCTGCTGAAGAGTTTGACTTGGATGATATGCCAAGTCCTATTAAAATCTTGCCACTTGGTAAAGGTGGCTTGTCATTTGAAGGTAATTCTGAACAGATTGAGGTTGTACATTATGAGGACTTCATTGCACAGTGTAAGAAGCCGCAGGTCTTTGCTAATGGACGCAAGCGGTGTGACTATGTAGTTTGCTCTATGAGGCAAGCGGAAAATAAAGGCCATGTCATATTGGCGGAACTTACTTCTGCATTAGGTGGGGCATATAATCTTGCAAGACCTATTAGAAAAGGTCAGGATCTGGAATATCGTGGCGGAAAATATGAGAAAGCAGCTAAACAACTTGGAGAGAGTCTTGCAACATTAATGGAGGTCCCTACAATACGATCTTATTTCAATTGTATGGAGGATAAACAGTGTCTCATGGCTTATAAGATTAACTCGTATGATGATCCTTTAAAGCGTATGTTACATCCTATGGATCGGTATTTGATGATTGAATCGGCAGAGACGCAAAACAATGGTGCAGAAATTACGGATGTAATTATTAACAGTTTTGGCTTTACTTACCGTAGGATTCGTCATGGTGCATATTATCAATTGTAGCTTTCTTTATTATCTGTTTTTCACGTAGTAGGGATGCTGAGCATCACCCATGTGGGGCTGGTATGTGAATTGGTCGACAGAGAAGTTTTTCAGCAAGGCGGGATCCGTGATCTTGTTCTTGATCACATAACGTGCCATCGCTCCGCGGCATCCTTTGGCATACATCGCAACGACCTTATAGCGGGTACCTTCATCCACAACGAAAAGGGGCTTGATGACTTCGACTGCTCGCTCTACTTCCTTCCAATGGAAGAGGTGCTCAAACTCTTCTGTGGCAAGGTGGAGTAGGATTCCGTCGTCGGCTTTGACCGTGCTAATGAGCTGGTTAGTCAACCGGTCTTTCCACCAGTCGAACATGTTTTTTCCTCCTATGGCTTTTAATTTCACCTTGACTTCCAAGCGGTAAGGGTGGATCAGGTCCAAGGGACGTAACATGCCATAAAGGAAAGACAGGATTTGCAGGTGTAGTTGGGCAAACCGGAACTCATCTTGTGAGAAGTCTTGTGCCGAGAGGTATTTGTAGGCTTGTCCATAATAAGCCAATAGGGCTGGCAACTTTTCTTCCTCACAGAAAAAGGACTGATAACGCAGGTGATTTTCCAAGGCAATGGCTTGGCTACATGAAAGTGATTTTGCCAAGTCTTCAATGGGTATCTGTGCCAGTTCCATGGCGAACCGACCGGCTTCTTTCTCAAAGGTCGGAGTTGTTACGAAAGGTGTTCTCACCTTTGTCTGTGCGTTCATGATCTTTGCGCTGGCAAGTATGATCTGCATGGCGTATGGGCGGGATTAAAGTTGTATGCTGTCAATTCGGAGACGAAGGGTACCTGCGGGTACGCGGACTTCTACAATATCTCCTTTCTTCTTGTTTTTTAAAGCTTGGGCAATCGGTGATTTGATGGAGATCTTGCCTTCCTTGATGTTTGCCTCGTGCGGACTGACAATTGTATAAGTCATCTGGTGATGATTGCTCAAGACGGTGAGCTCTACCTTGCTGAGCAATTGCACGCTGTCAGTATGGAGCTTGGTCGTGTCAAGTACCCGACAGTGTGATAATACGTTTTGCTTAAAACGTATTTTTCCTAAAAGGCGTGACTGCTCCCGTTTTGCGGAACGATACTCGTAGTTCTCGCTTAGGTCGCCTTTGTCACGTGCTTCAGAGACTGCATTGATCACGCGTGGCAGTTCTTCTTCGATCAGTTGATGTAGTTCAGCTACGAGTTTATCATAGCCTTCCTGTGACATAAATTCCATTTCATCCCTTTTTCTTGCAAAGGTACAGCAAACCGAGAGAAATACAAAATAAAACTTGTTTTATTTTTATTTCCGAGGTGCAGCGTAACTTATCGAGAGATACTGCAAACCGAGGGCCCCTCTGCAATCATGCAGATTCAAGGAATAGGAGAGGCGGTTTGTTGACAGAAACCGTCCATTTGTTGAAAAACGGCTTGTCTAATTTAAACTTCTCGGCTTGTCTTTTCGTCAAAGGGGAAAGAAACTTTAAAAATGAGATTTATGAAAAGAATGGTGATGATTATGGTGATGATGGTTGCAATTGCTGCCGACCCGTCAGTTGGGAACTTTTAGGGGGGAAGAAAAAGATAATCTTTGTCAATATATTGGAACATTTTGTCTAAAAATTAATATAATGATGGATAAGAAAGTAGGCGTTTTTACTTACGTTACACTCGGTATGCTCACGGCATTCGGTCCCTTTGTTACTGATTTCTATTTGCCTGCCATGCCGGAAATGGTTGACTTTTTTCACACTTCTCCTTCCCTTGTTTCCATGTCCTTGACGACAGGAATGATTGGACTTGCTGCGGGACAGATCATGATAGGTCCTTTGTCAGATAAATATGGCAGGAAGAAATTGTTGGTAGGTTCGATGGCTCTTTTTTGCATCACTTCTATCTTGTGTATATTTGCTCCGAATATCGTCATCTTCAATGCCTGCCGACTTCTACAAGGGTTTGCAGGGGCAGGTGGAATCGTGCTTTCCAAGAGTATTTCCACGGATATGTTCTCTGGGAAAGCATTGGCTGATTTCATGGCAATCTTAGGTTCTATCAATGGAATTGCACCTGTCGTAGCACCTATTGTCGGTGGGACAATGACGAATTTTACTACTTGGCAGGGCATTTTCTGCATGTTGATTGCCATCTGTATGATCTTGATGATTTGTTCGATGCGGTTGAAAGAGACCTTAAAGCCTGAGCTGAGAATCCGGAAACCGGTGATCAGGCTGTATGGCAACTTGTTTAAGGTATTCCGCAATCCTCGGTTTACGCTGTGTACGTTGAGTATCATGCTTTGTTTCTTTACCTTTTTCAGTTATATTGCTTCCTCGCCTTTTATCTTTCAGAAGATATATGGCTTAACGGCCTTTGAGTTTAGTTTGTGCTTTGGCCTGAATGCCTTTATGATTGTGATTGGTGCTGCATTGGCTACTCGATTTCATCACCAGAATACTGCACTCAAGTGGGGTTCCATTTTCCTCTTTTGCGCTTCCTTGCTTGTTGCCGTATGCCAGGTGTTGCATGCACCGTTGGCGGTATTGATGCCTTGTTATGTCATGTTGTTGATGAGCTTTGGTCTCATGCAACCTGTAGCTACAGCGATTGCTCTTGACAGTGAAAGGGAAAATGCGGGTGCTGCCAGTGCTATCTTCGGAGCCAGTAATTTCGTGGCAGGTGCCATTGCCAGTCCGATCGTAGCGTTAGGCAATATGCTCATCTCATCAGCTTCCATGATGGTCGTTGGAGCTTTGGGCTGTCTCTTGCTTACAGTTCCTCTTTGTGGACAGGTAAAGAAAGAGCAAATGGCAAAGTTATAAGAATTAGTTCGATACGGGAGGATAGGGTAAAACAAACATGAGGGTGTATCAAAATTAAGTTTTATGATGCATCCTCTTTTCTTTTGCAATGATA
>CAJLYG010000002.1 GCA_905210845.1 uncultured Prevotella sp. | reverse complement strand
CATTGCGTGGAACTCCATTCTCGCAACTTGACGGCGTAGGAGTGGCATCATAGGAAATGCCGTCATAATAGGCGAATGTGAACACATCGCTTCCGCTTCCGTCTGCATCCCATAGGATATTGCGGAATATGGTCTTGCCCCTCGTCATATCAGGCTTGGAGCATCTTATGTTACTGTTGCTGTTGATGTCGAAATCACCTTCACCGCTTGGGTCTATGAGCATGACGGTACGCTTGCGGCAATAGTCCGAGAACTCCCTGTCCGGCGTGAGGTCATAGCTCAACTCTGCCATATAACCGACATCATCTATTCCTCCTGTCCTCAAGCCTGCCATGTTCAAGGCGGACTCTGCTCCTTCCGTTCGGATAATGCCCACATTTGTGTCTGTGTCAGTTGCATCCGAAAGGGATATGGTTCTTGTCGCACTTCCTGTTCCGTCAACACGCAGATAGATGTTTTTGCCTTCCTTGCGGATAGAGATGTCCGTTCCGTCAACATCCGTGGCGATGTATGAATTTGAGACCGCTCCGTTGATGATCGGATAAACAACTCCAGCATTGGTGAACCGGAATCCATACTTGCATGTGCTGCCACCGATGCTTCCGAAGCCAACGTCAAAAGTCGGGTGACTTGTCGGACAGGTGAACTCAAAGGCACCGCCACCTCCAACAAGGGCTGGGGGTCGTGGCATAAGCTCCGGAAGCGGCTTTCTCTTGGATGATATTGTCAGTAAAGCCATTCCTTGACACTTCAAATCCTTGCGCAGTCCATCTTGCCACTGTACTGTCGGGCTTTGACGGCACGTTGGTCTTGACCATCCATGTACGTTTCATGACATGCCACAGGGAATCTGTAGGTGAGGTATATGTTGCAAGTGCCACATCATCGTCGCCCCAGAAAGTGAAGCCTCTGTCCGGCATCGGATTGCCGTTTTCACGTCCCATGACAAGCAGACGGGAAGCGGATGAAGGGTTGTATGGATTTGCGTCATGATAAGTTCCGTTCTCCTTCAAGGCCGCATACACCGGACTTTCCTCATATGATGTTGCGGAAAGCGGTTGGGAGAGACTTCCTGCCGTGTCGGTTCCAACAGCTGTGACCCTATGGTGGTAGGCTTGGTTCTCCGCCATGTCCCAAGTCAGGTTTCCATCGCTGTCAAGATACGAGCCTTTGAGGGTGATGCCGTACTTTACCGCCAGATAGCTCTCCACTTTTCTGCGCTCATCGGGTGTAAGCATCCTGCTGAAAACAATAAGCTCAGGGGCATATCCCCGGATGGAAGCATTACCGAAGAGCGAGGTCGGGAAATCCGTACCGAAGCTGCCAGAGGTGGAAGGGGTTCCGATGAATAATGTGGTGTTGGAGTTGTCTCCCCACAATGTTGTTGAAGGATTGCTTACCTTGAAGTAGGACACAACGCGCAGGGCGCTTTCCTTAAAACCATTCTCGGACAAAGAATCACTTGATTGATAAAGCAGGTCTTCACCCGATGTTGAACCATAGTCCAGTGGTTCAACACCTCTACCCCTTACGGCTTTGTCCTTGCTCAGAATGGCTCCGTCACCCTTGCGGCCGTCAAGGGCATAGACAACCATATCCTTGCCGATGGTTGCCAGTTCCGGTGCAAAGACACCGATGACGGTAGCCTGTGAGAGGTCACCGTGCTTGAGGCTGGCACTCAGACTACGAAATCCGTCTGCGAGCCAGAGACTCGGATTGAAGTTGAAGTAATGGACTGAACTGTTCGGAAGAGTAAGTTCAGACTTGACGCCACGGCTGTCCAATAGCATCAGCCGTATGGAATCCCCAGAGAAATCCTGCCAACGGTAATAACCTTGCAGGTCTGAGTTCAAAGGCGCAGTCTTGAACCACAGTTCGCTTCCGCTGACTCCTCCGGGCGTTTGCGCGAAACTGCCGATAGCGAAGCCTAACAGTAACAAAGAAGTAAACTTTCTCATGCGCTGTCAATTTGGAGTGTTTGAAAAATATAAAAACGTATGCCTCTGCCGCGCAGGGAGAGACCAGTGAGAGAGAGAACGGACTGTTACTACGGAGAAGAATTGTGATATAGGCTGCTCCGTAAAGTCCTATTGTCACGTGGCAGGCCAACAGGCTTTACCACCAAAATAATGCTGCAAATATACAAAAATAATCTTAATAAACAGATATAATCTTTAAGAAATTTGCTGGTTTGGTGTTTTTTTCTTATGATTTCGGTCGATTTTGCAGAAATCTTTTACATCTGTTGTATATACTGGAGTTAGTTTGGCAAAAATACACAAATGGTCACGGCTTCAGTTTCTTATGTTAGAATGTAAATCATGGTTTGAAACTGTACACACTCGGGGTACAAATGAAAACACTATATGCTTGTGTCGGAAAGGTATATATGAGCTGATGGTAGAGTCGTCATCAACAACAATGGCCCTGATTTGATAAACTCAGCAGGAATACTTGCTATTCATTTTATGATGGGGTTATGTTCACAAGTTTGAGATTTCATGTAAAAAAGTCCTAATTTCTATATTTCTCTTCTTGCAAATTATGGGATATTAAGAAAAATATCGTATCTTTGTCCCCGAATTGAGGCGTTCTTTGCATATTGCAAAATACAGAAACGAGCAGAAGTCCGCTCGTTTCCATATTGTTACCTATACAATATAGGTAAACGCCCAACTTCTTGATTTTCAATCAAAGTCCAATTTAGAGCGAGTTATTCTCTTTAACCGAGTTTTTTTCGGAAATTTTATCTAAATTTGCCCTGTGAATACGAATGACTAACTGATGTGATAAATCTATTGATACTAAAGTAATGAGAAAAAGGACTGGAATCATAGTGGCTTTTTTATGCTGCGCCTTAAATATGGGTGCAGATAACCCTGTTTATGCCCTGTTGGATCGTATAGATAAGGGGGCTTCAAAGAAATTCGAGCTTGTGATTCAGAAAACAGAAGAAGGAAATGATTTCTTCGAACTGGATCAGAACAAGGACAAAGTGGTAGTAAGAGGGAATAATTATGTAAGTCTTGCTACTGGCATCAACTGGTATCTGAAATATTATGCGGGTATCCATTTGACTTGGAACAATATGCATGCAAAATTGCCATCCTTGCTGCCAGTCGTCCAGAAAAAGGAACGGCATACAACAAACATGAAATACAGATACTATCTCAATTATTGCACTTTCTCTTATTCCATGGCTTTCTGGGATTGGACGCGTTGGGAGGAAGAGATTGACTGGATGGCATTGCATGGAATTAATCTTCCGCTTGACATTGTGGGCACGGATGTAGTTTGGTATCATGTATTAGAAAGATTAGGTTATTCGAAAGAGGAAATCAGCCAGTTTGTTGCGGGACCTGGTTTCCAGGCCTGGTGGTTGATGAATAATCTGGAGGGATGGGGCGGTCCAAATCCTGATAACTGGTACCGCCACTCAGAAACTTTGCAAAAGAAAATTGTGAAGCGGATGAAGGAAATCGGCATTCATCTTGTGTTCCCCGGGTATTCGGGCATGGTACCTCATAATGCAAAAGAGAAAGTGGGGCTAAATGTACAGGATCCAGGAACATGGTGCTCGTTTGCGCGCCCTGCCTTTTTGCAGCCTACAGACCAGCGCTTTCCAGAGATTGCCCGATTGTATTATAAAGAACAGGAAAAACTGTTTGGTAAGGCAGATTTCTATAGCATGGATCCTTTCCATGAAGGAGGAAAAACTCAGGGCGTAGACTTGAATGCTGCAGGAAAGGCAATTTGGAAAGCCATGAAATCTGAAAATCCGAAGGCGGTATGGGTGATGCAGGCTTGGCAAGCAAATCCACGTAGGAAAATGATAGAGAATATTCCTTTCAAGGACTTGTTGATCTTATACTTGGATGCGGAGACTGTCCCTGACTGGAAGGATGAGGCTTCTACCCACGTCTATAAGAATGGATATGGTGACAAGCAATGGCTTTATTGTATGTTGCTAAACTTTGGCGGGAATGTGGGGCTATTCGGAAGGATGGATTGGTTGATAAATGGTTATTATCAGGCTCGGAAGTCTTCCTTCGGAAGAACGTTGGAGGGAGTAGGTCTGACTATGGAAGGATTTGAGAATAATCCTGTCATGTATGAGCTTCTTTGTGAGTTGCCATGGCGCCAGCATTCGTTTTCAAAAGAAGAGTGGATAGAGAATTACATCAAGGCTCGCTATGGCCATGCAGATGCGGACATCTCAGCAGCATGGAAAATCTTGGGGTCAACATCTTATAATTGTAAGGTACCTCGTCAGGGCACGGTAGAGTCCATCTTCTGTGCTCGACCGAGTCGTCATATAGAGAGCGTGTCTTCCTGGGCAGGTAGTGAACGTTATTATGATCCGGACGATCTGATTCTGGCTGCTCAGCTTTTCGCAAAGGCAAAGGATCGCTTTGCGGAGAATAAGAACTATCATTATGATCTGATCGATATCATGCGTCAGGCAAATGCAGAGAGAGGATGGAAGCTTTATCAAAAGATGATCTTGGCATTGAATAATAGAGATCTATATAGATTCCGGCAACGTTCCACGGCATTCCTGAATTTAATCTTGACACAAGATAGCCTGTTGGCGTCACATCCTGCGTTTCATGTCAATACTTGGATCAAGATGGCAAGAAATCTGGGGCAGACGGAAGCAGAGCAGGATCTTTATGAGTGGAATGCACGAACCCAGATTACTGTTTGGGGCAATCGTGTGGCGGCTGATGAGGGAGGACTGCACGATTACGCACATAAAGAATGGGCGGGTATCTTGCGTAACTTCTATTATAAGCGATGGAAGGTATGGATAGATAGCCAAATGGCCGGATTAGTGGGGAGACAGGTTCCCAAGATTGATTTCTATTCGATTGAAGAACCTTGGACAAGAGAGAAAAGTCGTTGATCGTTAATAAAAACAAATCAAAATTATGAAAAGAACTTCATTACTTGGGATTCTGCTGTGTGCACTTCCCACAGCCTTGATGGCGCAAATACCTTTCACAAAGGTGCAAACTAAAAACATGATGAGAAAAGTAGCCGATTGGCAAATCAAAGAATATGACACTCATCAGCTTCATGAAGATCTTGATTGGACAAATGGCGCGTTATTCGTGGGGATGACAGACTGGGCTGAACTTAGTGAACAGGTGGACCAGTATGATTACTATTTCCAATGGTTGCGTAAGATTGGAAGGAGAAATGCTTATGAGCCGGGGAAGAGAATGTATCATGCCGATGATCTTGCGGTCTGCCAGACTTGGATAGATCTCTATCAGAAATACAAGGATCCAACTATGCTTTGGCCTGTTCAGGCACGGACCGATTGGGTAGTATCTCATCCTTCTGTTAGTACGATGCAATTGGCATATAATAATCCACGGTCACTTGACCGATGGTCGTGGTGCGATGCGTTGTTTATGGCTCCTCCTGTATATGCCAAGATGTATGCCTTGACCGGTGATAAGAAATATATCGACTTTATGAACAAGGAATGGAAGGCAACATCGGAGCTTCTTTATGATAAAGGCGAGCACTTATTCTATCGAGACGTACGCTATATCGGACAAAAAGAAGCAAATGGTAAGAAAATTTTCTGGGGACGTGGTGCCGGCTGGGTTGCTGCCGGCTTGGCAAACTTGTTGAGAATTCTTCCAAGAGGAGACAAGAACCGTAAGTTCTACGAAGACTTGTTCGTAGAAAACTGCACCCGTTTGGCTGAATTGCAATGCGCGGATGGATATTGGCATGCCAGCCTGTTGGACCCTGACTCATACCCGTCTCCGGAGACCAGTGCAACAGGATTTATTACTTATGCGTTAGCTTACGGGGTCAACCAAGGCTTATTGGACAAAGGAAAGTTCCAGTCGGCGATCATCAAGGGCTGGCAGGGAATGCTGAAGGCTGTAGAGAGTAATGGAAAGCTCGGATACGTTCAACCTATTGGCGCAGATCCTAAGAAGGTTACTCGTGACATGACAGAGACTTATGGCGTTGGTGCATTTTTACAAGCAGGGTGCCAGATATATCAAATGGCTAAATAAGATTAAAACTTCAAAAAATATTACCATAAGTATTGCACATGATAAAAGTCTTTATTAAATTTGCGGTGAAAAGAATTATCAACTACAATTTAATCATAGACTATCATGCGTACGAATATCAACAAAATTAAAGAAGGTATCTACAAAGATGTGACTATCAATGTGAAGGATACAGATGATGACGTACAGGTTTTAGGTGGAGAGATCTGGTACAATTAGCGTGAAGAGATGCGGGTCGTATTGACCAGCTTTATGCTTCCACTGACAATCAATCAAGAAAGGCAGCCTAATAGCTGCTTTTTTGATTTTAGAACTTTCCTTGTTCACCTAAATAGCTATCCTTGAATCCGAGGAAGTAGAGAACGCCGTCAAGCCCAAGTGTATTAATCGACTGTTTTGCATTGGCTACAACTCTGGGTTTGGCATGGAAAGCGATACCCAGACCAGCCTCGCTGATCATAGGCAGGTCATTGGCCCCATCACCAACGGCTATGGTCTGTGCCAGGTTTACTTTTTCTACTTGTGCAATTAATTTCAGTAATTCAGCTTTTCTATGACCATCTACAATCTCGCCAACATAATGTCCTGTCAGCTTGCCATTGTCATCTATCTCCAGTTCGTTGGCATAGACATAGTCAATGCCATAGCGGTGCTGCAGATATTCTCCGAAATAGGTAAAGCCTCCACTTAAAATGGCAATTTTATATCCACATCTCTTCAATACAGACATCAGACGGTCAGCACCTTCTGTAATCGGCAAGTGCTCTGCGATGTCTTTCATGACGCTGACATCAAGTCCTTTCAATAAAGCCACACGGCGGGTAAAGCTTTCCTTAAAATCAATCTCGCCACGCATGGCACTGGCTGTGATGGCACTTACTTCCTCACCCACGCCTGCGCGTTTTGCCAGTTCATCAATACATTCTGTCTGTATTAGCGTAGAATCCATATCGAAACAAATCAGTCGGCGCATGCGACGATACATGTCGTCTTTCTGAAATGAGAAATCGATATCCATGTCTGATGCCATTTTCATCAGCTCTTCTTGTAGTTGTGCCCGGTCTTTTGGCGTTCCACGTAAGGAGAACTCGATACAAGCGCGTACATTCTTGATGGGTTTGCGGATGCTCTGGCGACCGGTGAGGCGTAAGATGGAATCTATGTTCAGTCCCTGCTGGGCAATGACTTTCGTAGCAGCCTCAATTTGCTTGGCAGTAAGCGTTCGTCCAATAATAGTGAGAATATATCGGTTCTTGCCTTGTCGACTAACCCAGTCTTCGTATTTGTCATCAGAAACGGGTTGAAATCCGATATTGACGCTTAACTCTGTTGCTTTGAACAACAACTCTTTCATGACTTGTCCAGAGTTGTGCTCCTCGATTCGGATAAGAATTCCGAGCGACAGTGTACTATGGATGTCTGCCTGACCAATATCTAAAATTTGCGTATCGTATTTAGCCAGGATTTCCATGACAGAAGCAGTAAGTCCCGGACGGTCTAAGCCTGTGATGCTGATTAGTATCTGTTCTTTCTTGTTCGTCGTTGGTTCCATGCGGTCTTGATTTAATGTTTACTTTCGCACACCTTTTCACGGCAAGGTAGAGCCCAAGTGGGCTCGATCCTATCATTTTGTATGACGGAAAACGTTCCAATCGATTGCAAAGATAGTACTTTTTATAGAAATATAAAAATAATGTACCTCTTTCGTCATGATTATTTGAGAAACTTGATTACCTTTGCATGTGAAATAATCTGGTACGTCATGCTATTTACAGAAAAGGATTTTAAGGTATATTTTCGAAAGACATATCCCCAAATGGCATTTTTTGCGTCGCGTTTCATTGATGCGGAAGACGTTGAAGATGTCATGCAGGAATCCTTTATCGCTTTATGGAATCATCTGGATAAAATCTCAGATGAGTCTCATGCAACAGCCTATCTTTATAGGTTGGTATATAATAATCTGTTGAATTTCATCAAGCACAAGAATGTTGTTCATCGGTATTCCAAAACCGTGTTGGATATTGCTATGCGTAAGGCAGAATATTATGGAGAAGAATTGAATGATGTGCTTTCCAATATTGAGAATGCAGAACTACGTAAGCAAATTGATGCTGCTGTTGCTTTGTTGCCAGATAAAATGCGCCAGGTGTTTCTTATGAGCTATATGCATGACATGAAAAATAAGGAAATAGCGAATGTGATGGGGATTTCAGTCCGTACTGTAGAAGTTCACCTTTATAAGGCATTGAAGATATTAAGAGGGTATTTAGGTGATGTCATACTTGATATCATGATTTTAGCATTTCTTCACTACGTTCATTTCTCTTGTTAATTGTTATAACTATAAAGAGGTTATTTTATGGATCAACTGAGTGATAAAATATTAAAAGATTATCTGCTTGGCAGGTGTAGCACTAAGGAATTTGAGGAGATAGATCGCTGGATTCAATGTTCAGAGGAGAATGCTAAGTGGCTATTTTCTGTGGAAGACATGTACTATGCTGGTAAATACAACCCATATGCTGATCCAGCTAAAATACAACGAGCAGAGATCCGATTGTTCCAGGAATTATCACGGGAAAAGCAAGAACGACGTCGCGTACATATCCAGTCTGTCCTGAGATATGCAGCTGTTGTCATTGGACTTATCCTTATGGGCGTGCTCATCTACTACTATCAGGGCGATACACGTATGGTGGAGATCGCCAGTACCAATCAGGTGAAGGAAATTACCCTCCCTGATGGTACCCATGTTTGGCTAAACAAGTTATCAAGCTTGAAATATCCTATGGATTTTGGGACAGAAACAAGAAAGGTTGAATTAGAGGGTGAGGCTTTGTTTCGTGTGACAAAAGACAAGAAGAGACCTTTCCTGGTGAAAGGAGATTGTTTGGAAACTCGTGTCTTGGGTACTATATTTAATTTTAATACCCAAGTGAAGGGGGGCCGTGAAGAGGTAACCCTTCAAGAAGGAAAGGTGATGGTGGAAAACCTTCGTCAAAAGGGTCTGATTACCCTGAAACCGAACCAAAAGGCTATCTTTGATAAGTCAACAGGAGCCATGGAGATCGAGACGGTATATGCTCCATCAGTCACGGTATGGCATAACAACCTGATACCGTTTGTGAATATGAGAATTACAGAGATAGCATCAGTCCTTGAGAAAATCTATCACGTAAAGATAACGATTGCTCATCTTGATAAGGAGGCAACTTATACCGGTGATGTAAGACGATCAGAGAGTATAGATACTGTGTTGGAAAACCTTTCCTATTCTATTCCTTTCAAATATCAAATTGAGGGAAATCAGGTGAAGATGATAGGAAAATAAGAATAAGTTGTGGCATATTAGAATATTTTGGCTATCTTTGCAATCAGATATCCAATCACGAAGCCTATTTGGTCAATCTAAATCTTATGATCTAAAAGAAGGCGTTATTAAATCTATAGAGAACAATGAAAATACAACCATCAATGGTCCTCACGGGGGCTTTTGGAATCATTGCTGTGAATGGTTTCGCTAAAAAGGCAGTTAAGCCAAACATTATTTATATCATGTGTGATGACATGGGATATGGCGACTTGGGATGTTATGGTCAGCCGTTTATCAATACTCCCCATATTGACCAAATGGCAAGTGAGGGTATGCGGTTTACCCAGGCATACGCAGGATCTCCGGTCAGTGCTCCTTCGCGGGCTTGTATGATGACAGGACAGCATTCCGGTCATACATGGGTGCGAGGCAACAAGGAATATTGGTCGCCTAAGCACATGGTGATGTATGGAAAAAACAAAGATTTTGCGGTCGTCGGGCAGGAGCCTTATGCCTCGGATCATGTCATTGTTCCCGAGATCATGAAAGATAATGGATATGCTACGGGAATGTTTGGAAAATGGGCAGGTGGATATGAAGGTTCGTGCTCAACACCTGACAAGCGTGGAATTGATGAGTTCTATGGCTATATTTGCCAGTTTCAAGCCCACCTTTACTATCCAAATTTCCTGAATCAATACAGTCGTTCTGCGGGCGATACTGCTGTCTCTCGTGTTGTCCTTGAGGATAATATCCGCTATCCTATGTTTGGCAAGGATTATTTTAAGCGAACACAATATTCTGCCGATCTGATTCACCGGAAGGCGATGGCGTGGCTGGACAAGCAAAGTAACAAGCAGCCTTTTTTTGGAATTTTTACTTATACATTGCCGCATGCGGAATTGGCTCAACCCGAAGATTCCATTCTCATGAAATATGAGAAGAAATTTTTCGTTGATAAGACGTGGGGCGGACAAGAAGGTTCCCGGTATAACCCCGTAGTCCATACTCATGCTCAGTTTGCAGGGATGATCTCGCGGCTAGACCAATATGTTGGGGAAATCCTGGAGAAGTTGAAAGAAAAGGGATTAGACGAACATACAATCGTGATCTTTACCAGTGATAATGGTCCTCATGAAGAAGGAGGGGCAGATCCTTCTTTTTTCGGTCGTGATGGTAAATTGCGTGGATTGAAAAGGCAGTGTTATGAAGGCGGTATCCGTATCCCCTTTATCGTTCGTTGGCCAGGACACGTGCAGGCAGGAGTGACAAGTGATTTGCAATTTGCCTTTTATGACTTGATGCCTACTTTCTGTGATTTAGCGGGCATCAAGGATTATGTGAAGCATTATAAAAACAAGAAGAAGAAAGTGGATTACTTTGACGGAATTTCCATCAGAAACCAAAATGATTGGAGGAATCGAGTTGTTCAAGACGAGCTGGTTGCCCAGAAGAAGCATGATTTTCTGTATTGGGAGTTCCATGAGACTGACCAGTTCGGCGTCAGGGTAGGAGATTGGAAAATGGTGGTTATTAAAGGCGTACCTCATTTGTATGATCTTTCTACTGACCTCCATGAAGACCATGATGTGGCAGCAGAACATCCCGATATTGTGAAAAAAATGGTGGATATCATCTATGCTCAGCATACCCCCAGTAAATACTTTAAAGTGACAATGCCGAAAATTTAATCGAAACAATCATATTCACTCAATCAAATATTCCTATGAAAAGAAACTATCTATATTTTGCCTCTTTATCATTAGCAGCTATGTATGGGGGTGGTGCACAGGCCCAACAACATCCCAATGTGATCATTATCTATGCAGATGATCTCGGATATGGTGATTTGGAATGCTATGGTGACCAGAACGTAGCTACTCCTCAAATCAATCGGTTAGCTGCAGAAGGATGCCGCTTCACCAATGCTTTTGCTGTGGCTGCTACCAGCACACCGTCCCGCTATTCCTTGTTGACAGGGCAATATGCCTGGCGCAAGGCAGGAACAGATATCGCGCGTGGAGATGCAGGAATGATTATCCGACCGGAGCAATATACGATTGCTGATATGTTCAAGAATGAAGGCTATGTAACAGGTGCTTTTGGGAAATGGCACCTCGGCCTGGGCGATAAGACCGGTACACAAGACTGGAATGCCCCATTGCCAACTGGTCTGGACGACCTGGGATTCGATTATTCCTATATTATGGCAGCCACGGCTGATCGTGTTCCTTGTGTGTTCATCGAAAATGGAAGGGTAGCGAATTGGGATCCATCAGCTCCTATTGAAGTGGACTATACCAAGCCCATACCTGGTGAACCTACGGGAAAGGAGCATCCTGAACTTTGTTATAACCAGAAATCAGATTTTGGACATAATATGGCTATCGTCAATGGGATTGGGCGTATTGGATACATGAAAGGAGGTGGTAAGGCGTTGTGGAAAGACGAAAACCTTGCCGACTCCATTGTTGGACATGCTATCAACTTCATGAAACTTCATCAGAAAGAGCCCTTTTTTATGTATTTGGCAACAAATGATATTCATGTGCCAAGATTTCCTAATGCCAGATTCCGTGGCAAAAGTAAGATGGGATTTCGTGGGGATGCCATTGCACAATTGGATTGGAGCGTTGGTGAAGTGATGAAGGCTTTGAAGAAGTTCAAGTTGGAAGATAAGACGATCGTAATATTCAGTAGTGACAATGGTCCGGTCGTGAATGATGGATATAAGGATCAGGCTGAGGAACTCTTAAATGGTCATCGTCCAGCAGGTCCCTTGCGCGGTAATAAATATAGTGCCTTCGAGGGTGGTACCCGTGTTCCTGCCATTGTTTGGTGGCCCAAGCATGTAGAGGCAGGTACTACTTCAGATGCGCTTATTTCACAGATCGACTTAATGGCATCTTTGGGGCATATGCTGAATGCCCGTATGCCTAAGGGGGCTGCTCCCGACAGCTTCAATGCTTGGGATACATGGACGGGGAAAGACCAGAAAGATCGTGCATGGATAGTTGAAGAAGCTGTCAACCATACATTGTCCGTTCGTTCAAGAGAGTGGAAAT
Source organism: uncultured Prevotella sp. (assembly GCA_905210845.1). Taxonomy (GTDB): domain Bacteria; phylum Bacteroidota; class Bacteroidia; order Bacteroidales; family Bacteroidaceae; genus Prevotella. The sequence goes on along the minus strand of CAJLYG010000002.1, from coordinate 42,009 downwards.
ATATCGAGCCTTGTGACAATCCTTATAAATTTATGGAATTGGAAAAGATAGAAACCGGATATGATGACAAACCACAATTATATAGAGTGAGTGCGGATGTCCATGAGGATCACAATGTAGCAAACGAAAATCCTCAGATAGTTTATGAATTCCAGAAAATACTGAGAAATATCAAAAAGGGGCATTAAGCCATCGGACAGATACGAATAAAGAAATCCCTCATATTGCTTCACAGTAACATGAGGGATTTATAATTTAAACCTATTAACCTAAAAAAACTAACCTAATAAATGCTTTATGAAAAATCTTTTATCTGTATATAAGACGTATCAAAGTGCCCTAAAGATTAATTAAACCCCTATATTTTGTGGTATATTAAGCATTTGCGCTTGATATTAACATTTCTAAGGATAAAGTCCTTCGTATTTTAAGCTATTTTTGTGGGCGTTGTGGACTGAATGCTGCTATAGGTTCTGCTCTTTTCTCTTTCTTGTTCCCAACCTTAAATCTGTCAAATCCTAATCCATAGACACCGATAACCGCACTCTGAGAAACAAATGCTTGGGGGTCGATTTCGTCAATCAGACGGAAAATTTTCTGAGATTCACTTTTGCGTGTCAATACAAATAGCATTTTTACTTCTTTTCCTGAATAGAATCCATGCCCGTCAATCACCGTGCAGCCTCTTTGTGCATCAACATTGATGGCATGCCCAATCTCTTCATGGTGGTCAGAGATAATAAAGAATTGTACGGACTGGCGCATGGTATTGACTACATAATCTACGCAGAACGAGGAGACAAATAGTACGACATATCCATACATAACCTGTTCCCAGTCCTTTAATACCAAATAGCTGGAAGTAATAATACAAAGATCACAGAGCAAGATAACATGCCCTAATGAGATATCATGGTTTTTGTTGATCATAGCGGCAATGACATCAGAGCCCCCTGTGCTTCCATTGCAAGATAAACCCAGCCCTACACTGCTTCCTAAAAAGCATCCTCCGATAATCGTTGCCATAAACTTTTGGTCATGTAGTAGGCCATTTCCCCTTGTCAACATTTGCACAAGAGACACGAAAAGGGTAAACAGCAATACTGCATAGATGGTCTTGACACAAAATTTCCATCCTAAGATTCTAAGAGCAAAGGCCAAAAGGATCAGGTTGGCTATCAGGTAAGTAACCTGGACTGGGATCTTAAATCCCCAATAGAGGATGGATGAGATACCAGCTATTCCTCCAGTACCGATATCGTTCGGTAATAGAAAGACAACCCAACCAATACTGCCAATTAACATGGCAAGAGCAATGATGATGTAATCATGTAGCTCTTTGAATAATTTCTTTTTAGTCATAATAGTGAATTGGTTAATTCCGCAGATCAATGATTCGTAATCTTTTTTCAGAATTCTGCTTAAGAATGGCACAAAGTTAATAAAAAATATGGAAACAGAAAAGTGTAAGACTTGATTTCTTTTAAGAAATCTTGTCTGTTAATTTATCTATAAAAAGGATGGAGAAAATATCAGCTAACATGGAAAATTACTATCTTTGTAAAAGATTACCATTATCTGTGATAAATTGAAATTAAATATCAATAATAATCTTGAATAACGATGAAAAAATCAATCTTAACTTTCGTCCTACTAATCGCTTGTGGTTGTGTCGGGGCAAAGACTTACATGGTGAAGTCTCCGGATGGGAACATTCAAGTAAACGTGAATGCTGATAAGCAGTTCACTTATTCCGTGCAATTCAAAGGGAATGTTTTAATCAATCCATCTCCTATCTCCATGGAATTGCAGGGTGGAAAGGCTTTTGGCGTTAGCTCAAAGGTAAAGAGTGCTGTGGTGACACCTCATAGGGGTAAGATCAATGCTGTCGCTTATAAGAAGGCGGTGGTGCAGGATGATTATAATGAGCTTGTCTTAAAGTGTGGGGACTTTAGTCTGCTCTTCCGCGTTTATGACCAAGGTGCGGCATATCGCTTCATTTCTAATCTTAAAAAGAATATTATTGTCAAGAGCGAGGAAGCAACTTTCAATTTCGCTAAGGACTGGCAGGCCTTTGTTCCTTACTCAAGGGAGAACGGTGATTTTGAAAAACAGTTTGGCAACTCATTTGAGAATACTTATGCCCATGTCTTGCTTTCACAGTGGAATGCGGCTAAAATAGCTTTTACTCCTATCATCGTTGAGGCTGATCATGGAGTGAAGGTTGCCTTGGCTGAAGCTGACTTGGAAGATTATCCAGGGATGTTTGTTAACAATGCCACGCATGGAACGGTATTAAAGGGCATCTTTGCGCCTTATCCTAAGGAGGTTAGGCAAGGTGGACATAATAACTTAGAGCTTCAAGTCTTGTCACGTGAAGATTACATCGCCAAGAGTAAGGCTTTTGCCAAGTTCCCGTGGCGTATTATCAATATTGCTTCCCAGGACAAGGATCTCTTAGACAATGATATGGTGTATCGCCTGGCTTCTCCCTCACGTTTCTCAGACACTTCTTGGATTAAGCCTGGGAAGGTAGCCTGGGATTGGTGGAATGACTGGGGTATCTATGGCGTAGACTTCAAAACGGGTGTAAACACGCAAACGTATAAGGCTTATGTTGATTTCGCAAGTCGTAATCATATTGAGTATGTGATTCTAGACGAGGGATGGGCTGTCAATAAAAAGGCAGACTTGTTTCAAGTCGTACCTGAAATAGACTTGAAAGAGATAGTTAACTATGCAAAGTCAAAGAATGTAGGCATCATCCTTTGGGCTGGATGCTACGCCTTTGACCGTGATATGGAACGTGTTTGCAAGTATTATTCGGAGATGGGCGTAAAGGGCTTCAAGATAGACTTCATGAATCGCGACGATGAACTGATGGTGCAGTTCCATTACAGAGCGGCAGCCATGGCTGCTAAATATCATTTGCTGGTTGATTTTCATGGAACGTATAAGCCAACGGGACTGAACCGTACCTATCCGAATGTAATCAATTTCGAGGGCGTAGATGGTCAAGAGCAGAACAAATGGGCAACGATGAAGGAATATGATCAGGTACAGTATGATGTGACGGTTCCTTATGCCCGTATGCTTGTCGGGCAGATGGACTATACACAGGGTGCAATGCTGAATGGGACAAGAGATGCCTATCATCCTTCCAATAGTTGTCCGATGAGTCAGGGGACACGGGCCCATCAGTTGGCTATGTACACAGTTTTCTTCTCTCCTTTGAATATGCTATGTGACAGTCCTACGAATTATGAAAGGGAACCAGAGTGTACGGAGTTCATTGCTGGTGTCCCCACGACGTGGGATGCTACTTGTCCCTTGGACGGTAAGGTGGGAGAATATGCTGCAGTAGCTCGTAGGAAAGGTAGTACTTGGTATGTTGGGGTACTCACTAATTGGACAGCTCGTGATATGACCCTTGATCTGAGTGCAATAAAAGCCGGTGGCAAGAAAGCTGTTTCGTTTGGAGATGGCGTCAATGCCGATAAGAATGCACAGGATTATGTCAAGAAGGAAATTACCATTCCTGCAGATGGGAAGCTGAAGGTACATTTGGCACCAGGCGGAGGCTTTACCTTGAAGATTGAATGAGAAAGATCCCCGTCATGCACTACCATGGCGGGGATTTTTATTTATGTTGTCCTGATAGGTCTTAGCACCCTTTATGAGTCATGATATGCAAGACCATGTCATCGGTTGAACACATTGCTTCGGCACCAATAGAGGTCAGGTTGTGTATTGACTTGTCAACATCCTCATCAATGATGCCTTCTGCAGATGTTACATATTTTCCTTCCATGGATAGCAAGGCAGAGAGCAGTGCTGTGGATACGCCAGAGGATATTTTCAAAGAGCAACTTGGCTTGGCCCCATCACAGATCATGCCAGTCAAGTTGGCTATCATATTCTTAACGGCATGGCAAATATGCTCATAATCGCCGCCCATCAGGTAGGTGATGCCGCAACTACTGCCAATACTTGCCACGACGCAACCGCATAGAGCTGATAGCTTTCCAAGGCTCTGCTTAATATAAATAGCCGTAAGATGGCTGAGTGTCAAAGCCCGAACCAGTTCTTCCATGGTATTTTCGTTTTCTTCAGCAAAGACTGCTACAGGATTCGTGGCACAAATGCCTTGGTTACCGGAACCACTATTGCTCATTACCGGAATCATGGCTCCACCCATTCTGGCATCACAGGCGGATGCAGTCTTGGAAATGATATGCGAGAAAATACTGTCTCCGAAAATGCCATGACTCAATGGCCGATCCATGGTCTTGCCTAAGCAATGGCCATAATTACCCTTGATCGAGAGGTTGGCTGCCTTGATGTTATAGTCTCTTGTCTTGAGAATAAAGCCAATCTCATCCAAAGGTGTTGTCATCGCAAAGTCATAGACCATTCTCATGTTCAAGGCAATATCCCCTTCCTCTTTATAAGAGGCATTGCAGATCCGCTTGTCAAGTAGGATATTGCCGTTTTTTTCTTCATATATAAAATTGGTATGGCTGTTGGCAATGATGGCAGTAGCCTTGTCACCTTTTGCCTCGCAGGTCACCTCGACGTATAGCTTTTCGGTGATGTCTTCTTTCAATTTGATCTCTATATGATGCCCTTTAAGGTATTCTTTCCCCTCTTCCAGGGTTTCTGGCGTGAGATCTTTGAGAACTTCCAATTGGTATTCTGATTTTCCGATCAGTGCTCCTAAGGCGATGGCAATTGGTAGTCCAATCATTCCAGTCCCAGGGATCCCGACTCCCATGGCATTCTTTAGGATATTTGCGCTCAGAAGAGCAGTGATTTTTTCAGGTTTATGACAAAGGTCCTCTGTGGCTCTTGCTGTGCAGAGTGCCACTGCCATCGGCTCAGTACAGCCTACAGCAGGGACGACCTCCTTATTGATCAGAGAGAGTATTTGCTCTCGGATATTTTTTTCCAGCATGTTTTTAATATTCAATCGTTAAAATCAATTCATAATTTATGAGGATTCTTATCTTTGTTGCTCATCTTTAAAGTAAACCAGTCCCTTATTGAGGAAATCGAGATAAGCAGGGATGTCTTCTTTATAAGAGTAAGCACTGGTGAGAGGATTTCCCTCTGGATCTACAGCAACGTAGAAAGGTTGTGCATTCGCGCCAAATTTACTGCTTTGGAGATAGCTCCATTTGTCACCGATGGTACGGAGAGTACGTTTCTGCCCGTTAAAGGTAACCTCCATAGGCTTTGGAAGTGGTGTTTTGTCATCAACAAATAGAGATATCAGAACGTAATCTTTCGTCAGCTTGTCCACAACCTGCGGATCAGTCCAAACGGCAGCTTCCATCTTGCGGCAGTTGACACACCCGAACCCAGTGAAGTCGAGTAATACGGGCTTGCCCTGTGCTTTGGCAGCAGCCATTCCCTCTTCATAATTCTTATATTGAGCCTCTACCGTCTTGGTATTGAGGTTGAAGTCTTGGGTGTTCATTGGAGGGGCAAAGGCACTTACAGCTTTGCAAGGGGCTCCCCAAAGCCCAGGAATCATATAGATGGCGAAAGCGATGGAACAGAGTCCTAACATGATACAAGGTACAGGCATAGGCTTGTTGATGTCGCCTCCGATTTCGTCGCTTTGAAACTTTAACTTCCCAATCAAGTACATGCCCAAAGCTCCGAAGATGACAATCCAAAGGCAAAGGAAAGTCTCACGGTCAAGAATATGCCAGCCATAGGCAAGGTCGGCGACAGACAAGAATTTCAGGGAGAAGGCAAGTTCAATAAATCCTAATACGACCTTGATGGTGTTCATCCAGGAACCTGATTTCGGTGCTGATTTCAGCAGAGATGGGAACATGGCAAAGAGGGTGAATGGGATAGCAAGCGCAAGGGCAAACCCTAACATCCCGACAGCCGGTCCAGTCCAGTTGCCAGATGTAACGGCTTCCACAAGCAAGAGTCCTATGATGGGAGCCGTGCAGGAGAAAGAAACCAAGACTAAAGTGAAAGCCATCAAAAAGATGGAGAGCAAGCCAGTGGCATTGCTTGCCTTAGAATCTACGGAGTTTGCCCAGCTATCTGGTAGTTTGATCTCAAACCATCCAAAGAAGGAAAATGCGAATACCAGCAACAACAAGAAAAGGAAGATGTTGAAAACTGCATTTGTCGATAATTCGTTTAACTTGCTGGGGCCAAAGATTGCCGTGATGATCAATCCTAAAGCCAGATAGATAACGACAATAGATATGCCATAGGTGACTGCGTCTTTGATACCTTTCTTCTTATCATCCTTTGCCCTTTTGAGGAAGAAGCTGACGGTCATGGGGATGATGGGCCAGATGCAGGGCATTACCAATGCCAGTAGGCCACCGACTAGCCCCATCAAAAAGATCCAAAGGATAGAATGGTTGGCAATGTCATTTGTCCCACCAAACGACTGAAGCTCCTTTACAACGGGTTTCCAGAGTGATTTTGTATCCTGGCTTGTCAAGGTTGCGGCCTTGGTGGTTGAGTCTACGGCAGATGTGGAGTCCGTGGATACGGAAGCTACGGTTGTTGTGGTCGCAGTATCCATGGCCATCGTAGAGGCCTCCGCTGCGGCATTCGTATTCTCTTTCGTATCTAAGGCAGGCGATTTTCCGTTTGCCTTGATATCCACATTGGTGGGTGGCAAACAGTTCTGGTCATTGCATGCTCCATATTCTAAGTATCCGTCAATCTTATAAGTAGGCTTCGTAAACCTAACTTTTTGCACAAATTGTACGGAACCTTCAAAATAACGGAGCTTCATCCCAAACAATTGGTCAAAGTTGGATATCTCATGGCCTTTCGGAGTAAGTTTCCCAACCAACATGACACCTTCAAGTTTATTGACGTTGAACGTGGCTGAGATAGGCCCGTCATTGCCTAACCCCGTGGAATAGACATGCCATCCCGGTTCGATCTTTCCAGTGAAGACGATTTCTCCTTCTGGGGAATTGGGAGAGGTCTTTAGGTGGGAAGTGAACTTTACAGGGTTCATCATCTGTGCGTTGGCAAAGATCGCAATCATTAGCAACAGTGCCAGAGTCATCACTTTTTTCATATTCTGATCGTTTTTCTATATTCTAAACTCTAATACGCGTTTGCAGTTAATTCGGTTATAGGAAGATCCATCATTTTTTGAATCTTTAACCTATGGAGGAAAAGGATAAAAAGGTCTGCCCAAAGGGACAGACCTTTATAAGGGCATATTTCCAATTAGCACACGACGCTGCCTGGTTTTACTTCTTTCAGGATCGTGGTAACGCTCAAGTCTCCGTTATAGTTTTCTGCCGACAGGATCATTCCCTGGCTTTCTATGCCCATGAGAGTGCGTGGGGCAAGATTGGCAATGAACAGGACGTCTTTCCCGATCAGGTCTTCAGGCTTATAGAACTTGGCGATTCCACTGACGATGGTGCGGTCGTTGCCAGAGCCATCATCAAGGGTAAACTTCAGCAGTTTGCTTGCCTTCTTGACCTTCTCGCAGTTCTTGATGTGCCCAACACGGATATCCAACTTCTCAAATTCCTTGAAATCGATGGTTGGCTTGATGTCTTTTGCCTTATAATGGGCAGCTTCATTGGCTTTCTTAGTGTCTTCCAATTTCTTCAACTGCTTTTCTATCACATCATCCTCAATCTTTTCAAATAGTAGACTTGGCTCATTTAACTGATGTCCTGGCTTTAATAAGTCGATGGATCCTAACTGATCCCAGTTGTAGTCTGTCAGGTTAATCATGTCGCGCAACCTTTTGCTGCTAAATGGAAGGAAAGGTTCAAAGGCGATAGCTAAATTTGCGACAAGTTGCAAACTAATATAGAGAATGGTCTCTACACGCTTTGGGTCTGTTTTCCAAACTTTCCAAGGCTCACATTCCGTGATATAGCGATTGCCTATTCTTGCCAGGTTCATGGCTTCGAACTGGGCATCACGGAATTTGAAGGTATCAAGAAGTGATTCCACTTTCTCTTTTACGTCCTTGAACTCTTCAATGGCTTTTTGGTCAACAGGGGCCAGATCCCCGCATGCAGGCACGACCCCATTCCAGTATTTCTTCGTCAATTGCAGCGCGCGGTTGACGAAATTGCCATAGACGGCTACCAGTTCGTTGTTATTTCGCTCTTGATAGTCTTTCCATGTAAAATTGTTGTCCTTTGTCTCTGGAGCATTGGCAGTAAGGACATAACGCAGAACATCTTGCTTGCCTGGCAACTCTTGTAAGTATTCATGGAGCCAGACAGCCCAATTGCGGGATGTGGAGATCTTGTCATTCTCCAAGTTCAGGAATTCATTGGCGGGTACGTTGTCCGGAAGGATATACCCTCCATGGGCATGAAGCATCGTTGGGAAAATGAGGCAGTGGAATACGATGTTGTCCTTTCCTATGAAATGGACCAGACGTGTCTCTGGGTCTTTCCACCATTTTTCCCAATTCCCCCATTTCTCAGGCTCTTGGTCACATAACTCCTTTGTATTGGATATATAGCCGATCGGCGCATCAAACCATACGTAAAGGACCTTGCCTTCAGCTCCTTCCACGGGTACAGGGATACCCCAGTCGAGATCGCGGGTCATGGCTCGGGGTTGTAAGTCCATGTCAAGCCAGCTTTTGCATTGTCCATACACATTCGGGCGCCATTCTTTATGCCCATCAAGAATCCATTTCTTTAGCCAGTCCTGATATTCGTTTAAAGGAAGGTACCAGTTCTTCGTCTTCTTGATGACGGGCTTGGAGCCACTGATGGTAGAGTGTGGATTGATCAATTCCATTGGCGAGAGATCGCTTCCACACTTTTCGCACTGGTCTCCATACGCATTGGGGTTGCCACAATGAGGGCATTGCCCCATGATATAACGGTCGGCGAGGAATTGGTGGGCTTCCTCGTCATAATATTGTTCTGTTTCCTGTTCAATTAACTTCCCATCATCATAAAGCTTACGGAAGAAATCTGAAGCCAGTTTGTTATGGGTCGGGCTGGTCGTACGGCTGTAGATATCAAAAGAGATGCCAAACTCTTCAAAGCTTTTTTTGATCAGAGAGTGGTACCTGTCAACGATCACTTGTGGGCTGACACCTTCCTTTTTAGCACGGATCGTAATAGGCACTCCGTGTTCATCAGAGCCACCAATGAAAATGACATCCTGTTTCTTCAGACGGAGGTACCTTACATAAATATCGGCAGGTACATATACGCCTGCCAGATGACCGATGTGCACACCTCCATTGGCATACGGGAGCGCAGCTGTTACAGTAGTACGCTTGAATTTCTTTTGTTCCATAAATCTTTAATTCTATTTTGGTGCAAAGTTACTAAAAAAGGGGAATATATGTGGCATTTAACTTAATTAAATAGTAGTTTAGAATAAAAGATTCTTGCGTTTGTAATAAAAATAGTAATTTTGCAAACTGAAATCAATAAGGAATATAGGAATGAAAGTTAAATATGCATTTGTAGCTCTGATAGTTATGTGCTTGCCTCTCGTCTTCTTAGGATGTCACGATAGCGATTCTGAATCATCCTCGTCGTCGTCAACGACAGACACAACGACAGCAAGGCGATTCGTTACCATCAACCAAATGACTGCGGCAAGTACAGTGCCTTGGACGGAGGGTACGGAAGTCTCTGTTTATAACAATACAAGGCGTACTTCGACTATTTTTGATACTTTCACGGCTGCCTCTACTTCTGATACGACTCGTTTTACAGGGTATATGACCTGTAAGAGGTATAATTTCTTGGAGATTTTTTGGCCAAAGGTCGGGAGTGAAGGTATTACTTCTCTTGCCAGTGAAGGTGGTGATAGTTTGCTTGCACTTGATATCTCAGGGCAGGATGGTACACTGGAGACCATCAATAGCAAGTTTAATTTTACCTTTGGTAAAGCAAAGATATCAACGACGACTGCGACAGACCTTACCGCTAAGGCTGCGATGATTTATGTCAGGCGCTTGATGAGTATCGGCGAGTTTTCCTTTGTAGACGAAGATGGTGAAGAAATCAAGAATATTACTTCCGTGAAGATAGAGAATATGTGTACGGAAGGTATTTTCGATTTCACTACTTCTAAGATCTCTTTGACATCTGTTTGTCAGCCGATCGTGCTGAAACCAGCGACTGGCTATTTGACCTTGCCTGTCTATGTGGCTTTGTTCGCTCCTTATGCAACGGCAAAATTCACGGTGACAACAGCTGGCGGAAGTGTCTATTCCACGACAGAGGACGTTGTCATGTCATCGTTGAACGCTGGTACCACCTATCCGTTTAGTTATTATTTGAAGAAGGAGTAATCATAGGCTTCTTTCTGCCCAGTCACTGCGGTCTAAGTTCCGGTAGGAAACGGCTTCTGCGATATGTTCTTCTTGGACGTGGTCGCATGTGGATAGGTCGGCAATGGTTCTTGCTACCTTTAAGATCCTGCTATAGGCTCTTGCCGACAGGCTTAGCTTTTCCATTGCATTTTTCAATAGTTCCAGACCTTTCTCATCGGGTTCTGCATATTGATGGATCATCCTTTCTGTCATTTGTGCATTGCAATGAATGCCATGAATTCCCCTGAACCTTTGGTCTTGCCTTTGTCGCGCCATCATTACTCTTTCTCGTATTTGTTCGCTGGTTTCTCCAACTGCATAGGAACTTAGTTCTTGAAAGGGCACAGGGAGTATCTCACATTGAATATCGATCCTGTCTAAGAGCGGTCCGCTAATTTTATTCATGTATTTTTGGATCTGTCCGGGTGTGCATACGCAATGATGGGTAGGATCTCCGTAATAGCCACAAGGGCAAGGGTTCATGCTGGCAATGAACATAAAGGAGCAAGGATATTCGATGGAGTACTTGGCTCGGCTAATGGTTATCTTTCGATCTTCCAGGGGTTGGCGTAGCATCTCTAAGGTGTGCTTGTTGAATTCTGGAAGTTCGTCGCAGAAAAGGACTCCATTATGAGCAAGACTGATCTCACCAGGCATGGGATTGGTGCCTCCTCCCACGAGAGCAACCTCAGAGATGGTATGGTGAGGAGAGCGGAAGGGTCTTTGCGATATGAGGGAAGTGTCCTTGCTGAGCTTTCCCGCAATACTGTGGATTTGTGTGGTCTCTAAACTTTCGGCCAGTGAAAGGGGAGGTAGAATGGTGGATAGCCGCTTTGCCATCATGGATTTCCCAGATCCCGGAGGACCTACCATGATCAGGTTATGTCCACCAGCCGCAGCAACTTCCAACGCGCGCTTTATATTTTCTTGTCCCCTGACATCAGAGAAATCCACATCAAAATGGCTTTGTTGCTCGAAAAACACCTTGCGTGTATCTATGATCTTGGGATTGTATTGCCCGGTTCCTGTCATGAATTGGATGACATCATACAATGAATCCATCCCATATACCTCTAAGTTGTTGACAACAGCAGCCTCGCACTCATTCGCCTTGGGTACGATCAATCCCTTGAAATGTTCTTTTCGAGCCCTGATCGCAATAGGGAGCGCACCTTTAACAGGCTGTATCTTCCCATCTAAGCTCAGTTCTCCTACCATCATGTATTCTTGAAGATGGTCAGAGACAATACTTCCATTTGCAGCTAAGATCGCTATTGCTAAGGGAAGATCATACCCGCTACCTTCTTTTCGTAGGTCTGCTGGGGCCATGTTTACCGTGATATCAGCGATAGGAAACCGATATCCATTGTATTGCATGGCTGCAGAGATGCGGTTCTTCCCTTCTTTTACGGCTTCGTCCCCTAATCCCGTAAAATGGTAAGCGACTCCCTTGTTGAGGCTGACTTCAATGGTTACTGTCGTAACTTGTAGGCCGTTTATCGCGGCACAGTATGTTTTCACTAACATGGAAATGACTCAATTAGCAGTTAATAAATATAGAAGGACTGGGATATCCCCTGCCCTTGGTATATATAGGTGGTGGATATTATAGAAGAGAGCGGACTTTGCTGAGCAAGGCATCCGTATCTAAATCCCTTGCATCAATTTGTCCATTCTTGATAACGATGTTGTCAGGTACAGAATAGAGCCCCAATGTTTTCAACACAGGACTGTTAATCATTTGCTGATCGCAGATATTCGGCCAGGATATAGAATCTCGTTTGAGGGTTTCTTGGCATTCCTTCTTGGAGGCATCTACGCAGATGCTTACCAATTTCAGTTTTCCTTTTGAGCTTTTTTGCAACTGTTTCAATTGCCGTTGCATGTTCATGCTATCGAAACTCCAAGAGGCCCATACCGTGATGACACTGATCCCGCTGCCCGTGATGGAGGAGGATGAAACATTAGCACCGTTCGTATCTTGCACCGAGAATGCTGGTAAGGGACTGCCTACTGTTGAGTTCGGTAATTTCTTGATCTGCTGGTACATTCTTGCTACTATTCCATTTTTGGGTTGGTTCTTTTGGATGAGCTCTAAAAGTTGGAGTGCTTTTTTATAATCCGGTTCATTACTGGCAATGAAATATTTTCTTGCTAAGTATATACTGGCAGCAGATTCCGGATGGTCTTTGATGAATTGCTCTGCGAACTTCTTGGTTTCTGGGGGTGAGGCACTGACAATTTGCTGACGGAACTTATTCATCAGGTTATTTTCCTTTGTCCCCTTGATGGTCATCTCTTTCAGATGCGACGCATCTCCCTTGATATTCACAGATCCTCCAGGTTCGGCAAAGACGGGCTGTTCCGAGAAGTTAGGGAATACTAACATCACAATGTTCTCGTTCGTACATGGCATTTCGTATGCGAATCTGCCACCTTCTACCTTGATGGTATCTATTCCATCAATGCCTCCATAAGGACTGTAAATATAAAACTCACCTTGGTCGAGGTTCATGAGTTTTCCTTCGATCTTAAAATGACCGTTGTCTTCCCCGCAAGAAACCAGGACCAAGGTGAGTATGATAAGAAATGCGAAATTCTTCATTCGATTATTTGACATTGGCAAATTCCAGGTCGTTTGTAGCATATTCAGCCAAAGAAGGATCTTTTTGTAAAGCTTCCTTCAGATATGACTGAGCTGCGCTCTTATTATTCTGGCGTGCAGCAACGATTGCGTGCAAATAACTTGTCAATGCATCAGGGTTCTTGATATGGTCAAGCGTGGATGTAGCAGCAGCATAGTCCTTATTCAGGAGTTGTGCCAAAGCCGCACTATTGCTGCTTGAGTTCTTGAAGTTTTCAACAGCCTGTGCATAGTTGCCCTTTGCGATATTCAGGTTGCCAAGTGCCTCACCAAAGCCATTGGCATCAATAGCCTCAGCTAAATAGTTCTCAGCATCCTTGATCTTGCCATTCTTTAAGGCAATCAGTCCTAAGTTGGCATTTGCCTCAGGTGCCTTGTTATTCTTGCTTAATGCTTCTGACAGGTACCGTTTTGCCGTTGTCTCGTCGCCTGCGTTGAATGCAAGAGCTGCAAGGTTGTTATAAGCACGGTAGTCCTTGTCATACAACTTCGCCGTTGTCTTGTAGATATCTTCTTTCTTATTAGCGTTGTTCTCCAGGCTGGCTGCGTACAGAAGCTCCTCAACGCTCAGCTTGGTTGGGTCAGCTGCGTATTGTGCCTTGATTTGATCATCGCTACGACCTACAGTCTCATAGTTAATGATCAAGCGTGAACGACGAAGCTCTGGAAGGATGCCATCAGCTAATTCCCTGAAGCCTTCACTCATGTTGCGGATCTGTTTTTCACGTTCCTCTGGGTCCTTGTACATGGAAAGGACGCGCAAGATGACATCCTTGTCCTGGATGTTGGAAGCCTGAACGAGTTTCTGGAATCCGTCCCAGTCCTGAGCAGTATAATGAGCGTCTACATCTGTTGTGATCTTCTGGCGTTTCAACTGGTTCTTGACATAGTTCTCAGAAACGTCCTGACGCTTGTTTGCCAACTTATCGTTGAAAGAGTAACCTCCATCAGGAGAAGCATAAGCTGCTACTTCAACATTCTTCAAGTTCAGTCCTTCGCGATCAGCATTGATTTTCTTCAGCATCTGAACAAATTCCTTAATGGAATTGTTCTTCAACTCGCTCTTGCGGAGATTAGCCTGGTTGATGAGGAATTTCACATTAGCTTCCTGCTTCTGTGCCTTGATGCGCTCGAAAGAATCCGGTGCGATACAAGCCCCAGCATTCATCAGCGTCTTCTTGTACAACTCGCCGGTTGTGATCAGTCCTCTTGCTACTTTGACAGCCGGGATCGTAACGCTCTTCTTGCCTAACGAAGCCTTAAAAGTAAGGTACATATCGCATTTCTGCATCTCAGGGTCATCGTAGATGAAATTCGATTTCATCGTATAATGACCGCCCATGCGGTAAGAGATCGTTTGGTTATTGCCCATCACCTTCTCTCCTTGGAAGGTCGCAGTTGTGCCCTGCTGGGTCTTCCCGTTACCATAACGGAGTTCCGGAATGACTGTTACGACAGCATTCTTTTTCATGTACTTCTCTGGAAAAGTACCATTGATGGTGTTGGGAACTTCTCCTCCAACGGTTTCCAGGGGATTCGGAGTCACTGTAAAATTATCAGCTGACAATGCACCCAGCTTAGAGCAGGATGTGAAAATGACTAAAGAACAAGCCGATAATGTGAGAATTAGTTTTTTATGCATCATATAAAAGTGTTTAAGATTGTAGTGCCGCGAACGGGACTCGAACCCGTACAGCCATTTCTGGCCAAGGGATTTTAAGTCCCTCGTGTCTACCAATTCCACCATCGCGGCCGCTTACTGTCCTCACATATCAAGGCGTTTCATGTATGAAAAGCCTTTTCCTGCCTTGACCTATCTTTCTAATGACAAAAAGCTTGAGCGGCAAACGGGACTCGGACCCGCGACCTCGACCTTGGCAAGGTCGCGCTCTACCAACTGAGCTATTGCCGCATTTCTGTAGTGCAAAGATAAAGGGAATTCTCTTAATGACAAAAGTATTAACACATTTTAATTCAAAAATATGCGTTTCTTGCCATTAATTGACGGATAACACGCCATAACTACCTGTCGTTCCACAGCGATAGCGGGTCATTTTCTTTCCTCCATCACCTGAAGAAATGATGCCTCCATTGTTCAAGTCGTATTTCCTTCCACATTTGGAACAGGTTCCGATACCGCTGCTGTTGACGTTGATGGGATAGCTTTTCATGGGAATATTGTTCGGATCGAAGCAGTTGGGGCACTCCCGGTCGTATGCATAGAACGTGACAGGCTGACTTAAATTTCCATAACCTACGATCAGTCCTCCGTTCATGCCCATGATCAGGTTTCTCTTGGCGTCAATGGCATTGAAAATGGATGAACTGCTTCCTCCTTGATTGCTGGAGAAGTGAAAATAGGTGGCACCTTTCGACGTGACTTTCGTGATCGTTGCGAAAATGCCCGGTGAAGCGGAGTTCATGGCACTGGCCAGTGTGGCATCATTGTGAAGGTTATTCTCTATCACAAGATAGCACGCCGTAGTGCTGAACTCGTTGTCTGCTGTACACGAGAGGAGCATGAGGGAGAGCAGGCTCCCTAATATTGTTCGGATCCTTCTCATCGTCATTGCTATTTCAGTAAGGCCTTTTCCGCTTCTTCAACCTGCTCGAAATGGAATTGCTGAAGTGTGCTTTCCATGATTGCTTGGATCTTGTCGTTGCAGAGATTGCCTATGCTACCTTCGTGGGTATGGTGGATGTGCTTGTTGGCATGGAAAGTGCCGGTCTCAATCTCCATGCCTACTTTCTTGTAAGCATCGCGGAAGGGCATTCCCGCAGCAGCCAACTGATTGGCTTCCTCGACAGAGAATATCGGGTCGTACATGGGATTGTCGAGGATATGCGGGTTGACTTCCATCTTGTTGATGATGTAGGCAGCCATCTGCAGGCAGTCTTTTAGTTCTCCAAAAGCAGGGAGGAAAACCTCCTTGATGATCTGGAGGTCACGGAAATATCCTACGGGCAGGTTGTTCATGATCATCATGATCTGTTGGGGAAGGCTTTGGATCTTATTGCTTTTGGCCCGGATCAGCTCGAAGACATCAGGGTTTTTCTTGTGGGGCATGATACTGCTACCTGTCGTACATTCCTTGGGCAGCTTGATGAAAGAGAAGTTCTGGCAGTTGAACAGGCAGGCATCAAAAGCCATCTTCGCTAAGGTCCCTGCCACGGTTGCCGTGGCAAAGGAAACGTTGCGTTCCATTTTTCCTCGTCCCATCTGGGCATAGACGACATTGTAGTCCATGGAGTCGAATCCTAACAGCTTTGTAGTCAGGGCGCGGTTTAAAGGGAAAGAGCTCCCATATCCAGCTGCTGATCCCAACGGATTGCGGTTGGTCATCTTGTATGCAGCCAATAGAAAGAGCATATCGTCTGCCAATGATTCTGCATACGCGCCAAACCAAAGGCCAAAAGAGCTGGGCATGGCAATCTGCAGATGGGTATAACCGGGCATCAAGATATCCTTGTATTGGTTGCTTTTTTGTATCAATTCATCAAAAAGCACTTTTACGGCATCTACGATTTCCTTCAGCTGCTCACGCGTGAACAACTTGAGGTCGACCAATACCTGATCATTGCGAGAGCGACCACTGTGGATTTTCTTTCCCATGTCCCCAAGCTTGCGGGTGAGCATCAGCTCCACTTGGGAATGAACGTCCTCTACGCCGTCCTCAATGATAAACTCGCCTCGCTCGCAGCTGGCATAGATAACCTTCAGTTCCTTGAGCAACATTTGCAGTTCATCGTGGGTCAAGAGCCCGATTGACTCAAGCATCGTGATGTGTGCCATGGAGCCGAGAACGTCGTATTTGGCAAGGTAGAGATCCAATTCCCGGTCATGGCCTACGGTAAAGCGTTCGATCTCTTGGTTTACCTCAAAGTCCTTTTCCCAAAGTTTGTTAGCCATAGTCTATTCGTATTTGATCATTTGCAAGGCATCAGCCAATTTCTCGATCCCTTCCTGGAGGGGTTTCTGGACCATCCCCTTGATAAAAGGGTTAAGTTCTGCCTTGATGGTGAGCTTCATCTTGCTGCTCGTCTCTGTGACAGGAAGGATTTGTATCCAGAAATGAAAAGGAATGGGACTCTGTTCTGTCTCGAATTTAATGCACTTAGGTGCGTCCCGCTCAATGATGCGAAGACGGATGGCACCCATCGGCGACTGGATCGAAATGGAATCAGAATCAAATTGCACGTCCTTGAGCTTGTCCTCAGGAAGACGGTACTTGACTTTCTCTATATGGCTCAGGTCGCTGAGCATGCCGTAGACGCTTTGCTGTGGATAGTTGATCTGGCGGATACTGCTTTCGAATTTTGTGCTCATAATGGAGTCGTTTTAATGCGTGTGATGTCTCTTCTCTTGTCAGGAATGGATGTCCTTATCCGTTCCAGTGAGCGGGATCTTTCCTCCACTGATGTAGGACCTCTACGTCACTTTCTGCGATATAGCCTGTCTCAAGCGCTTGAGCGACGACATGGTCATAATCAGTCAAGGTTACCAGTTTCACTTGGGCATCGGCGAAGGCTTTTTCTGCCACAGGGAAGCCGTATGTATAGGAGGCAACCATGCCAATGACCTCACATCCATTCTTGCGAATCGCTTCTACAGCCTTGAGGGAACTGCCGCCTGTCGAGATCAGGTCTTCGATGACCACAACCTTCATGCCTGGCTTTAATTCTCCCTCTATCAGGTTTTCCAAACCGTGGTCCTTGGGTTTGCTGCGTACATACACGAAGGGGAGATGCAACTCGTCGGCAACAAGGGCACCTTGGGGAATCGCTCCAGTAGCAACACCGGCAATCGCCTCTGCTTCAGGGAATTGCTCAAGGATCACATGCACGATCTCAAGCTTGACATAATCCCGAAGATCTGGATAAGATAAGGTCTTTCGGTTATCACAATAAAAGGGTGACTTCCAACCTGAAGCCCAGGTGAACGGGTTCTTGGGTTGAAGCTTGATAGCCTTGATCTTCAACAACTTAGATGCAAAATCTTTCTTTAAAATATCCATACGGTCTTGTTTTTATTTACAGTCGTAACCTATCTATATCAGATTACATGATGCAAATATACTCCAAATCTTGGATCCGGCAAAATAAAAAAAGAATATTCTATGTTAACTCTTTGCGAATCCGATGGATAAGACACTGATCTTGACTCCGCCGGCTTGTTCCAATTGTTTGCCACAAGCGCAGATCGTGGACCCTGTCGTGACCACGTCGTCGATGAGAAGGACATGCTTGTCCTTGACTTTTTCTGGATGGATGAGCTCGAAGACATGGCTGACATTTTCCATTCTTTCCCATCTGTCCTTATGGGTCTGGCTGCTTTCGAACTTGTTCCGCCTGATCACGTGAGGGGCAATTGGGATATGGGTGACCTCTTCAACCCCTTTGGCGATTTCCATACTTTGGTTGTAGCCTCGCTGCCATTGCCGTTTCCGGGCAAGAGGGATGGGAACCAAAAGGTCTATGCCTGTGAAGAAGCCGTTGGCTTGGACTTCCTGGGCAACCATCTTCCCTAAATAATATCCATATTCCGGACGTTGGTTGTATTTGAGGTCATAAATGATCCTGCAGGCTTCAGAACCGGCTTCGTAAAAGAAAAGTGCCGTGCTCCGCTCTATGGGGATACGTCCCCAGAAGAGCTTTGCCATCTCGTTCTCATACGCATCTTTTGCATAGTAAGTGCGCGGGAGATGTAGGTTGCATTCCACGCAGATGAAGTCTTCTCCGGGACTGAGTCTCCGGCCGCAGATGGAACAGACCCTCGGTATGATGAGGTCGAGGAATCTCTCAAAGAAACTAATTTTCATCTATTTCCGTTGCGTCGTCGATACAATCCTTGATGATGTCCATGCTGAAGCCTCGTCCCAAGGCAAACTTGATGAGCTTCATGTTGCGCTCGTATTCTGTCGCAGCCTTGACGGTTTTCCGCTTGCTCTTGAGTAGTGGGCGGAGGACTTCGAGGTAGTCTTCTTCAGGGATCTCGTCTAAGACCGGTCCGGAGATTGAGGATGGGATATGCTTCATGTAGAGGGCTTGCTCCACTTTCCTGCGCCCCCATTTGTTGTATTTGATTTTGTCTTTGACAAAGAATCGGCAATATCGTTCATCGTCAATGAACTTCTCTTGGGTGAGGTATTGCATGACACGGGCTTGGACGTCCTCTGGGACGTCCCATCTCTTCATCTTGTCAAGCATTTCTTGTGAGCAATGTTCTGCTTGCGAACACATAGCGGTCAGTTTGTAAAGCACTTGTTGTTCTGTCATAGTTATGGATGATTTTAAGTTCTTGGATAGTGGCATTTGAGGAATCGATTTTTCCCGAATAGGTCCTCTTGAAGGATGATGTCCGTAAAGCCATCACCTTGGAGCATCTCCTGGAGAGGCTTGGCTTGCAGCGGGTTGATCTCAAAGTACAATAGTCCTTGCTTTTTCAGGGCGTTCTTGGCGTACTTGCTGATGGCACGATAGTATTTCAGTGGGTCTTCGTCAGGCACAAAGAGGGCGATTCCCGGCTCATAGGCAAGGACATTCTGCGCCATGGCTTGTTTCTCTTGCTCGCAGATATAGGGAGGGTTGCTGACGATGATGTCCCATCGGTCGTGATCGAAGGGTGCGGCTAAGGTGTCTTGTTTCACGAAACGCACATGGGCATGTTGATTGGCTGCATTTTCAGCTGCCACCTGAAGGGCGTCTTCAGAAATATCCCACCCCGTGACTTGGGCTGACGGGATGTCAAGGGCAAGCGTGATGGCGATGCACCCTGATCCGGTCCCAATGTCCAAGACATGTTTTGGCGTGCAGCCTGCCTCCCTTTGCGGTGTGATGGATATGCCTTCTGACTGGATTCCGTCCTCGATCCATTGGCAAAGTTCAGCCGTTTCCGGTCGGGGGATAAGCACGCCTGGTCTGACATGGAAGATCCTTCCCCCAAACTCAGCCGTACCTATTATATATTGCACCGGCTCTGATTTTTCAAGCCTTTGCATTATTTTTTCCAAAGAAGTCCGGTCTTCTGCAGATAAATCATTAACTTTGCCACAGTATATCTCTGTGGCAGACATGCCAAAATGCACTTCCAGTACCATTCTGACGATAGCCTTGGCTTCCTCGGGGTCATACAATGGGGTGATCCGCTGCCAGAGTTGTGTGTAAGTCATGATGCAAATGTACGAAATATAATGATATGAACCAAGAAGAAGTTGATGAAAAATACATGGGTCGCTGTTTGCAGATTGCCCGTAACGGACTGCTGAAGGCGAAGCCGAACCCTTCAGTGGGCGCTGTGATCGTGTCTAAGGACGGCCGTATTCTTGGAGAGGGATACACCTCAGCCTATGGTGGTCCCCATGCAGAGGTCAACGCCTTTGCTTCCGTTCGTCCATCTGATGAGTCTTTGCTGAAAGAATCCACCCTCTATGTTTCCTTGGAGCCTTGTTCCCATTGGGGACATACGCCTCCTTGCTGTGACTTGATCATTCGAAAAGGGATCAGTCGGTGTGTCTGTGGGTGTGTAGATCCCTTCGCAAAAGTGCGAGGTCGTGGCATCCAGAGGATGCGAGAAGCAGGTATCTCCGTAACTGTGGGCGTCTTGGAGGCCGAGTGCTGGGAGGCCAACAAACGGTTCATGGTTTACCAGACCTATCATCGTCCGTATGTTCTATTGAAGTGGGCGCAGTCCTTAGATGGCTTTATCGATGAACATACTCATCCTACGATGTTTTCCACGCCATTTACCCAAATGCTCTCCCATCAGTTGCGCGCGGAGAGTGACGCGATCTTGGTGGGAAGGGTGACCGATGAGCGGGAACATCCCCAATTGAATGTGCGGCACTGGAGTGGGAAAGACCCGAAGCGTATGGTCCTCACTCATGATACCCCTCTTCCCGATCTGATGGACCAGTTGTATGAAGATAAAGTGCAATCGTTGATCGTGGAAGGAGGGGCGACAACCCATCAGAGCTTCTTGGATGCAGGCTTCTGGGATGAGATCCGGGTTGAGACCGCTCCTCGGGTGGTAGGGGGTGGCACCAAAGCCGTACAACTCCCTTCATGCCTTCACCTCATGTCTCATCAAGTGGTAGATGGGAATAGCATTGATACCTATCAACGAGTCAGATAGGATCAAGGCTCCCTTGCATAGGATTGAGACCGGATGGTACACTTCTTTTAGCTGATTTGCGGTTCTTCTATTATCGAGGGCTGCGCGAGTGGCCGCACATCAAAGGCTATCTCATTGATACCTGCCTTGCCTCTCAGAACAAGTTCAAGGAGCTGCTTGACTATTTTCGGATTAAATACTAATCTTGTTAAATTTTAGGGATAGCGGATACTTAACTTCCCCGGGAGTCTTTAGCTTGCGAGTATTTCGCGAAAAAACTTAAACACCTACAAACGTATCAATTTGATAGCATTATGTTAAATGCAATAAATTAATGCTCTATTATTTTGCTGTTTTGATAACTTTGTGCATATTTGCAGTGTGGGCATTTTAGTGTCAAATCATAGCTCTAAATAAAAAGTCATAAAGTATGAATGCACGTTTCCTTCTCTCCATCATATTTTATTGTCTTAGTACAGTTGTCTTTTCTCAGACATTCTGTATAACAGGGACTGTAGTTTCTTCAGACACACAAGCTCCATTAGAATTTGCAAATATTGCCCTTTCTGACAGTGTTGGTAAAATATTACAAGGGACTGTCACGGATAGTTTAGGAAGATTCAATCTTATTGTAGACAGTCATGTTCAACCGATAGGAAAAAATCTGATAGTTTCCTATCTTGGCTACGAAAGTATCAAGCAGTCTGTGGACAAAGAAAATATCGGCATGATCTCGCTGAGCCCTTCTACTAAAGCGTTGCAAGAAGTAGTCGTGGCAGGAAGGAGGTCTCCGTTTTCAATGAAAGGAGGTATATTTACTGCCAATATACAAAAAAGTATTTTGAAAGACGCAGGAAACGCAATGGACGTTTTAAAACAATTGCCACTGATAAATATCAAAAATGATATCGTCAACATATTCGGGAAAGGAGAAGCACTCATATACATTGACAACAAGGAACTTCTCAGTAATGAGGATTTGCTTAAGCTCTCTTCAAAAAATATAAAGAAAATAGATATTATAATGACGCCCGGGGTGCAGTATTCAGCCTCGGTAGGTGCTGTAATAAAAATAACTACAACTACTCCAGATGAAGGTTTTTCTGGGATCATCAATACGAAAGTGCAAAGAGGAGAAGACTGGAGTGAGATGCTTTTGACCAATCTTTCGTATGCAAAAAGAGGATTTTCTTTTTTTGCAGACTATTCTATGCAGGATTTAAGAATGAAACGAAATCAACAGACAGATGTGGAGATAAAGGGATTGAGCCATAATCTGATACAATCAAACAACAAATTAAACTTAAGCCGAAGGACTCACAATCTTGGTATAGCCGCAAAATATAAGGTATCAGAGCAACATTTATTTGGCATCAAATACAATCATTCCTTTATAGGCGATGGGCACTACAATGTATCTGGAGCAACAACAGCTTATACAGGCTCGATAAAAGATGCTGAATACAGTCAAATATCACATTACACCCCGAATGGTAATGGCGGAAATATGAATATGTTCTATAAGGGTAGATTTTCCAAATGGAGCGTTGACATTAATGCAGACTACATATATGGGCAAACAAAAACATCAGCCTCTTACGATAATACCGAGCATGTAAAGAACGTGCATAATATTGTAAACAGTAATAGTAAGAACGACTATCGGTTAAGCGCCTTAAGATTAGAGTTGTCAAGAGCAATTGGCAATTCCTCTGTCTTGTTTGGAGCTGACTATGCAAGAACAAGAAACAATTCATATTACAATAACGATGATATAGATTTACAAAACGACCTCCCGGAAACATATACATCAAATAAGCAAGATCTATATTCACTTTTCCTTAATTATAAGTGTAACCTATATGATTTTGACATTGAGATGGGATTGAGATATGAATTTGTCAATCAGCTTTATTACATGAACGGAGCAAAAAGAGACGATCAAAGCAAAACATACAGCAATGTTTTCCCCACATTTGTCATTTCACGCCCTTTCTTTAATGAGAAAATGAATATGGCTTTAAGTTACAGGAGGGTTGTAAACAGACCATCCTATTACCAGCTGAGAGGTGATGTCCAGTACAACTCACCCTATTCTTATGAGGCAGGTAATCCTTTGTTGCAGAACACATATATTGATGATATCAGTTATACAGTATCATATTTGGACTTGAATCTCATAGCGTCCTATAAATCATATCATGACAAAATATTGTTTACAATAGATCAATTTGAGGATAAAGCCATCACCATTTCTGGCTTTACAAACGTAGATGGCTTTAAAAAGTTCAGTATCGCATCAGTTTGGGATCCAACGTTCTTTAAAATATGGAATCCTGAGATAGAGGTTGGATTTGAGAAACAATTTTTAAAATTAAACAATGGGAATGCTGTCAATTCCTATAATAGGCCTTACCTCTACGTAAGTTTGTATAATATTATCAGGTTCCCCCACACACTTTCTTTTGTAACCCAAGCCAAATGTTGGACTTCATACCATTCCGGGCTTTCTCGCGAACACAGTGGAATGTTTGTAGATGCATATATACAAAAGTCTTTCTTTGATAAGACAATGGTTTTCAAGATAGGAGCGGAAAATATCTTTAACACCTACAAGGACAAATGGAAGATGGCATTCAATACTGTAAATTACAAAAAAGAAGCCAGCGATGACAGCAGATTCATCTACATCTCGTTTATATACAACTTTCATAATGCAAAAAAGTATGCAGGAAAGGGAACCCGAAATTCTGAGCTAAATCGTTTGAATACCCTATAAAATGATAAAATTTAGGAAACAATCAGACTCTATGGATGTAGCAGATCTGGGCCTAGGCAAGGGGCTTGTCACCTATACCTAAGAGGAGTTCTGCGAGCATTGGGTAAGCACCAAGACCAACGTTGAGGAGAAGGGCATAGCCCTTCTTCTTGAACCAACTGACCAATTCTACGCTCAAAAGAGTGAGAAAATAATCCCCACGCAAAAGGTTATCTCTTGCATTTTTGTTGATTACCTGACGTAAGGGTTGAGGTCAAATAAAACAATCTTATTGTTTTGCTCTATCAAAGCGTAATTCTTACCTCCATATCCAGCTATGGCAGAATATCCTTCACTCTTGATAGATGATAATCTTACAAGGGGTCTCCAGTTTGTAAAGTCATTTGTTACTTGGAGCGTAATATTCTTACGAGCCGTAGAGTCGTTGGGATTAACAAATCCCCCGGCATATTTGGCAAGAGACAGCCTGCCTAAACTGCCTTCACAAGCAGTGGGCTCAATTAAAGACCGATCTGAGGTATGGGCAACCCAAGTATTTCCAAGGTCATGCGTTATAAACACACGTATGTGCCCAATATAGCTTCGGCAATTGATCATGATTCCCCCATTGGCAAGTTCAATAAGTTGGCATTCAGAAGAATAACAAGGGACAAGAGAAGAACATCTTTTCCATGTGTTTCCATGGTCTGTAGAATAGATCAAGCCGCTTTGAATATTATAAATTCCAGAGGCTCCATCTTGTTTTGCAGTTTCTGTTGCCATTTTACATTGAATGGGCAATACAAGAGTTCCATCTTGCAAGGTAATGCCTTTTCCTACTCCGCCAAAGAGCGTAACGACGTACTTGCCATAAGATCCTTTCTCCCCGTTAGTCGTAATGACATCTCTTAGCGATATTTCTTTAGACCAAGTCTTGCCATCATCGTTAGATGTTACGAAGACACAGTCCATAGAGTAGTTCCCATCTGTGTTGATTCTCTCCCAGATTTCAGATCCCGTTATTTTATGAGAGAAGATGAATAGTTTGTTATTGGTTCTATCGCAGAGAATACTTGAGTCCATCCTTCTGTCAAGTTTGCTGATTGCAGTATGGGGATTTGCAATCATATAAGTCCAGTGGTTGCCATTGTCTGTGCTTCTGGCTAACCCACAGCTTATCAAAGACTGGTCGCTATTGGAACTTCTTGAATCGCAGCCGCATAATAAAGTTCCTTTGTTCGTAATTTCCATAAAGGGAATCCTAACATAGGTGCAAGTCCTATCTATAGGAGACAGGTTCTCGGGTTGTAAAACGGTAGTCCCTATGGGGTCACATTCATACTTATCAATGAACGTGTCTATTTTAGGGTTGGTTTCTGTCTGCCCCAACAATACGCTACAATATAGCGACATTAATATTAATGTAATTTCTTTCGTCATTTTCATATTCTGTCTATAGCTAAATTTAATATTGTACATAGATCCGTATGTCTTTATATTTAATTCTTAATATGAAGAGTCCATTTTCGTTCATGAATAGATTCAAGTTTATTCGACTTCATCTATAGTAGGACGTAAGCAGGTTAGTAGCAAGATTAATGCAATGAAAACAATAATGGTTAGCATTGCGAATCCTTCGCCTAGGTTACCTCTGTCTGTCAATTTTCCAAGAAATTGCGTAATCATAGCACCGGAAAATACACCTACCATATTCATGAAACCATATGCAGTAGCACGATATTTTGAAGGAATTACTTGACAAAGTATCGGCATGTTATTAGCGTCAAACATTCCAAATCCAATTCCGAACATTGCGCCCGCACATATATCATTCATTAAACCATGTCCAAAGCCCATAATCAATAAAGCTGGTATGGTAAAGGTAACACCGATGGCACTCGTATAAATCCGACCCTTGATGTTCCTTTGTACCCATTTATCTGAAAGAAGTCCTCCTATTATAACGCCTAAAAAAGAAAATATTGCAATAGTCGTGGTAGAAATCGGTCCTGCACTTGACATTGGGATTTGTAGATTCTCAGAGAAAAGAGTAGGTAGCCAGTTCTTTACAGCCCATCCAGGGATTCCTGGCGAAGCAAAATAAAAAAGGATTATCCAGAAAGACCATGTTGACAATACGAATCTTAGACCTTGAAATACTTTTCCTGTTTTCATGCATTCTCGTGGAGATGTTTTGGATATTTGATTCGATTTGGGATAGTCTTTTAGGCATAAGATTAACACAATAGTATAAAGAATCCCGATAATTCCAAACCAATGGAAAGTTAAATGCCATGAAAAGTGGTCCGCGATTGATGCCCCGAAACCACCTGCTGCTTGTCCAATGTAAATGCCAGTCATGTGTATTCCGATGGCAAGAGAGCGCGTCTTTTCCCCATGCCAATCTGCAATTAATGATAATGCAGAAGGAATATAAAGAGCTTCGCTAATGCCCATAAGTGCTCGTAACCAATAAAGTTGGTTGTATGTGTTAGCAAATCCCATCAAGAAGGTCACTGCAGACCAGACAAATAGGCTCCCAATAATAAGTTTTTTACGGCTTACCTGATCAGCAATAATCCCAGCAAAAGGACTAACAAAACCATATATCCATAAAAAAATAGCCATTAAAGCTCCGAATGATTCGGCTTTATTCAGCTCAGAGATGTCTACCTTCATCGCAACTTGCATGGTTGAGAGCATCTGGCGATCCATGTAATTCAATAATGCCACAAACCATAGAAGGGCAACAACGATCCAAGGATAATATTTAGATATTTTTTTCATACTAATAAATTATTTTGAGTACACTTGCTGTACGTTTTCCAGGCTTAACCTCACCTCCAATAACATAAATATCCCTCTTCTTAATTGCCAAAGAGGCTCCTGCGCGTGCTGTAAGTTTGGAGGTCCCCAATATTTTCCATTTGTTTCTATCATATAAAAGAATGTGCGGATTGAATCTATACCATGCTATGGGATGCCGCAAATATGTGCAATCAGGATGATTAAATTCAATTAAAAAAATGTCTTTGCAGATACCTCCAATAGCGAGGACTTTGTTCCTGCCATATTGAACTGAGGCACTACCACTTAGGGCTATGCTTTCTTTTAATTCGTCAACAGGAATACTACGCTTCTTTATTTTTTTCCCGAAAGTGAATCCGTCCAAGCAGAGTCTTGCAGTATCATTCTGAAATTTGGGAAGGAATCCTCCCCAAACGGTTATTTTTCCATGAAGTATACCACTTATTGGTTGATAACGCTGTCTCTCGAATTTCTCGAAGACGGTCCAGCCTTTATCTATTTGTGACAAATTCATCTTGCATATTTGCCCTGCTCCATAGATGAAGATGTTTTTTGAAGATTTGCATCCTGTGGAATTATCAATAGGATAGGGAAGTGACGGTAATGTAGTAATGACAGCTTTGCCGTTCACAAGATGAATGACAAAGACAGAGGTCAGGGAATGGCGATTATTTTTACCGCCAATACAAATGATACCATCTTTTGTGGTAATAGATACGCCATACGCCGCTTCTTCGGGCAAAAAACCTATTAATTGCCAGTCCAAGCGAAGTTTTTTCCTTATTTTACAAGAGTATATCCCTTTATAATATCTTTTCGTTCCTCCTTCAGCTGCAGGCTTGTTCGGAAAGTTACAACCACCAGCCATGATGAGCCGATTTCCTATAAATCCCGCAAAGCAAGCAGATACGCCAAAAGAGATGCCTTCTTCTTGAGAAGGAAATCCGTATAGCTCCTGTATTTTGATTCCTTTTGCGGATACTGTTGTTATCTCTATGAGGAGAAAGGATATTAGAATGATCTTATTCATAGAATCCTTTATATTTGTGATTGCAGTAAGTAAGGGCGGGACAATGCTACGGGAGAAAAGCCCCGCCCTATTCAATAATTGATTTGATATCAATCAGCAAAGCTAACTTATGGTTAAAAACTAATTATTGTCATTTACTTGTCATAGCCAGATGTTTGTTTTAGATTTGGATTTTTATTAATTGAAGATTGAGAAATTGGCCATAATAACACATTGTTCTCATTCTCTCGTCCTGTTAAGTATGGGTTTTCTTTAAATGCCACACCTAATCGGATAAAATCCCACCAAAGCTTACCTTCTGCACCGAATTCTTTTTTGCGCTCAGAGATGAGGTCTTCTTTTAGCTGATTTGCGGTCATAATATTAGCATAATAATTTTCCTTCTTGTATGCTCTTCTCGCAATGATATTGAGATCTCTGGCCGCTCCGACTATATCATTTTGGTACATTTTAATCTCTGCATCGAATAATATAGCATCGGCTAAACGATAAACAATAATATCGGAGTCGAAGATCCTCGTGTCGTTGACCCAATGACCTTTATATTTGTTAATCCATTGAAAGGTTGCCTTTTTCCCAGGATCATAGAAAGTTTCAAAGGTTTCCTTTGTCCGTGTGTCTGATGGGTCAGATGATAGGAACGCTTCGTACTCAGGAGTCAAGAATTCCCATTGTTGATGACTTCCTGTTATCACCGGGTTGTTGATGTACTCAGAAGATATATATTGGGATGGGACCAAATAATCAGTTGAGAATCCTCCTTCATACTCATCTTGAATGTAACTCCAAGCAAAGATGATTTCATTTCCCAGATTGTCATCAAATATATTGCTGTAATCATTCTCAAGACTATAATTGGGATCATTTAATACAGTCTGGATTGCAACCTTAGCATCGCTTAAATATGATTCTCCTGCATTTCTTACTTTATACATCCACAAATCATAGTCTGCTCTCAACATGTTTATTCCTCCAGATGATGCAAGGTTCCTTGTGCTGACGGACGATGGCATCAAAGATAGTGCTTCCTTGATATCTGCCTCAACTTGTTTAAAGACTTCTTCTGCAGGGCTTCTTGTAGGATATAAGTCCTCAGCTTTATCAGATTCAAAGCCGTTGAGTAGGATAGGAGCGTCTCCCCATATCCTACCAATCCAGTAATAACAGAAAGCCCTTACAAAATAGGCGTTTGCTAAGATCGTATTTTTCTCTGTTTCACTATTAAAAGAAATGTTTGGAGTATATTTGATAAGCAAGTTGGCATCATTGATTGTCGTATAAAGGTCAGTCCAATCAGCGTAAGCGTGATTTGTTGGGATTTGATTCTGGAAAACTTGCCATCGTGAGGTTTCAGAGATTAATCCGTCCCCCCATAACCCAGTTCTATATTCACCCCAGAAGATGTAGCCCCAGCTAAAAGCAGATCTGAACTGGTTGTAAAGTCCATACATAGCTGCTTCTGCATCATCTTTGTCCTTCCACATGGAAGTAGATGCTACGGAGCTGATATTTTCAACATTTAAATCGTCATTACAAGATGGAAGCATCATCAAAGAAACGATTGTAAGTATAATTATATTCTTAAGTTTCATAGGAAATCTTGTTTAATGTTTCTAAAATGTTACCTTAACTCCGATGCTCACTTTCCTAACTGGCGGATAGTTATAATATGTGCTACCATAAGTGCTGGAAGTGCCAACCTCTGGTGATACTCCTTTTACTGCTGTAAAATAATAGAGATTATTCCCTGCCAGTGTGAATGTGACATCCTGCATGCCAACCTTGTGAACGAGTTGCCTTGGCATACTGTATTGTATACTGATCTCGCGAATACAAAGATAATCGCCTTTGTAATTGAATACATCAGAAGTGCGACTGAAATTTGCATTTCCATCATCAGGGTCATTGGCTGTGAATCGGGCATATTTGGTGTTATCACCTTCTTTTTTCCAACAATCCTTAACCTTATTGATCAATGTATAATTGTTGGCAAAAGTGTTCATAAAATATCTCATTTCAGAGTTTTGGTTGATTGAATGCCCTAATGCCCAATCTAAGAAAATGTTAAAAGTAAAATTCTTATAGGAAACAGTGTTATTGAATCCTCCAGTAGAATGTGGAACAGTATAGCCTAAGAAGAATTGGTCCTGACTATCGATATAGTCTTTCCCATTTTTTGTTGCACTTCCTGTGCGGTTCTTCCATTCATAGTCTCCAGCGTCTTTGCGTCCTGCGACATACTTTCCGTCAGAATACCTGAATCCCTTAGCTTTTGAATCATACATAGCGTTATCGGCTTCTGCTTCGTTTTGCAATATATGGTCCACTTTGTATCCATAGTACCGATACAGAGATTCTCCTTCTGCTATACCACCAAATGCAGTGCCGTCTGCTAATGTTATACCTCCAATACGGTTCCTGTCTCGCCCATTATCAGGTAGCTTTAATACTTTGTTCTTGACAAAGCTGTAGGTAAGTTTCGATGTCCAAGTTAGGTCCTTGGTTTTGACGTTAATAGAAGAGATTTCTAAGTCAAATCCATAAAATTTAACCTCTCCAATGTTTGTATTTACACTACTGAAACCAGATGTGTTTGGTAGCTCCTTGCTGAATAGTAAGTTTTTTGTACGTTTGTCAAAATAGTCAAAAATGATATTTAGCCGATTGTGGAACATGCTTAAGTCAAAGCCTGGATCGAATTGAGTCGTGGTTTCCCAAGTTAAGTTATAGTTGGGCATGGTAGAAGGTACGATTCCCGCATAACCTCCGTATTTCGCATTTGTCGAGTATCTCCCTAATGCGTCATAAATGCCAACTGCATTATTTCCTGTTTGACCATAGCTTATACGCAGCTTTAATTCATCAACATTAGGGATGGCTTTCATAAAATTCTCTTTGGAAATTACCCATCCTACAGACACGCCAGGAAAGAATCCCCAGCGATGACCGTCGGCAAACCTTGAAGAGGCATCTTCTCTGAATGTTGCAGAAAGCAAGTATTTCTTTTGAAAGCTATATGAGATTCGTCCAAAGTAGCCTATAGTGACATCTTTATAGATATCACTGTCAGCGGACTTTTTATTCGGGCCGGCCGATAGTGTCGGAACCTTATCGGAGCTCGCTCCTGTGACAGTAGCACTCATGGTTTGTCCTTTGTATTTTTGGTATGAATATCCTCCAAGGATAGAAAAAGAGTGATTTCGGATGGTCTTGCTATATGTCGAGTATATTTCTATTTTGTTTCTTTCATCCTCCCCATAGCTTTCTGTCGTTGTTCTTAGCCCATTGAATATGTTCGCTTTTTCGAAGGCACTATATCTGTAGTTTTGGTCAAATGTCGAAATTTCTGTTTCGATCTTCAATTCAGGTAGTATATAATAGGTGAGTTTCCCAAAACCAGAAAACCGTTTGGTGACTTTCTTGTTATTATTATAGTATTGATAAAAAAGAGGATTAGGGGAAGAAACATTATAACCTTTAGTTGGACTTCCATCTGCATTATATTTTTTCTGGGTCGGAGGGGTCGCTAAACCTCTTGAAATGACATTCATCTGATTGGGGAATTCGGAGGAGTTAGTTTTTGAATAGTCCAGTCCCAAGCTAAAATATAGTTTTGGATTAATTCTTACGTTCATGTTATTTCGGAGATTCAGTCTGTTGTAGCCTGTTGTAATGGCAATGCCATCATCGTCAAGATAACTAATACTGGCATTGTATTTGATGTCTTTACTGCCACCATTGATGCCGGCATAATAGTTCTGCCACATAGTTCTTTTGAAGATTTCAGACTGGAAATCATTATCTTGGAATATTAAAGTCTTCGCCGGATCCAAAGGGTCTGGCATCGACTTGTATCCTGCTGGTATTGTTTCTCCATCTTTGAGATATCGTGTGGAATATATTGAATTCTCACTGTTGCCTGAACTTGCGGAATATCCGTCCATAAAATTATATTGGGGGTGAGGTCCAATCGCTACAGCTGAACGTACAGTGTTTAGATAGTCTTTGGCATTCATAAAATCATATAAAGTCTCTGCTTCTTGTGCTGCAATTGTCGCTTCGAAGGTAATTTGTGGTGCCATACCATTGGTACCGTTCTTGGTCGTTACAAGAACAACTCCATTTGATGCTCTTGAACCATAAATTGCTGTTGAGGCGGCATCTTTGAGAACCTCTATAGACTCTATATCATTATTATTTAAGCCAGCGAGAGATCGTTCGACACCATCAACCAAGATTAGGGGCTCATTGCTTTTATTAATCGAAGATCCTCCGCGAATTCTGATGGTAACTTCTTCACCAGGCGTCGTGTTATTAGAGTAGAAACGCGTTCCTGCAATTTTTCCTTTTAACCCTTCTCCTAATGTTGAGGTTGGAACATCTTTGATTACGTCTCCACTAACTTTGGAGATGGCTGTTGTCAATGTTTTTCTGGATTGCGTCCCATAGCCGACTACTACTACATCTGATAATGCGACAGATGATGGCTTTAGAGAAACATCTATTTTTTCTTTTAAAGCTTTAATTTCTCTTTGCTCAAATCCTATAAATGTATAAGTTAAAATGGCACCCGTCGGAACAGAAAGAGAGTAATGGCCATCAACATCCGTGATTACCCCCGTTGCTTGACCTTTAACTACGACTGAGACTCCGGGTAGTCCTTCTCCACTGTCATCGGTAACTGTCCCTTTTACGGTTATATTTTGCGCATTGACAAATGATGTGCAGGTTAAAAACGTGAAAAGAATACAGATTGTTTTAAATAAGATTTTCATGTTTTGTGATTTTTAATTAATAGACAATAATCATAAAGCACCAGCTGAATAGGCTGTTAATCAGAGAGGTAATAGATCAAGCTTTCGCAAATCTTCTTTTAAAGACATGTATTCTTGATCTGTAAAGGGCGCAATTGGTGAGCGGCAGTTCCCACAGTCACAACCGATTAATTTCATGATAGCTTTTCCTCCTCGAATTCCGCCACCGTATTTGACAATAATGTCCACGACTTCAATCGATTTTATTTGGAGCCTTCTTGCTTCTTCAATGTTACCTTGGTCCATGGCATCCATCATTCCTTGATAAATTTGAGGAATGTAATTATATGTACTGCCAACCCCTGCTTCCGCTCCTAAAGCCAAACCGCAAATTAGACATTCGTCGAATCCGTTTAAAACTTCAAATTCTTTGTTGTTTAGATTGATGCATTGTGCCATCTCCATGAAGTCGTTATGGGTGAATTTAGTTCCTACTAAGTTAGGTATTACCTTTTTCCCTTCTTTTAAAAATTGGGGAACAGAAAGACTAACTCCGGTCATCGAAGGCATATTATAATAATAGAAAGGCAAACTTTTTGCGCTTTCTGCTACGGGAATGAAAAAGTTGATTAAATCATTTATGGTCGCAGGTTTAAAAAAGCACGGAGACATCGCTCCGATTGCATCTGCCCCTGATTTCTCTGCATGAGCGGCCAATTCCATGGCTTCTTTTTGTGAATTACCCCCAACATGTACAATTACTTTAAATCTGTTGTTTGCGCATTCTATCCATTTCTCGGCAATATTTTCGCGTTCCTGAACGGTGAGCGAAAGAGATTCACCTGTGGTACCGCATACAAATACACCTGTAATTCCAGAATGCACAATAAGTTCTGCATACTCTTCAATGGTTTTTAGGTTTACATTGCCTGCTTCATCCATTGGGGTGAAAGTCGCAGCTATTAAACCTTTGATCCTTTTGTACTCCTTTTCCTTTTTCATGTTGTAAAATATTAAATTATTGATAAGCTCAATCGATTGTGCAAATATAGAAATATATCTTGAAAGTTCAAAATAAAATAGAGAAAAATTTTGGTTTTCCCTGTTTTTTTTGTAAATTTGTGAATTTAAAAGCAATAAATATCTCATTTAGAATGGAAAAAGGAACATTAGAGGACATCGTGAAGGAGACTGGATATTCTAAAACGACAATTTCTAGAGTATTGAATGGAAAGTCTAAAGAATATAGAATTAGCGCAACTGCGACAAATAGAATTTTGGATATAGCACAAAGAATTCATTATAGGCCTAATATTATTGCGCAAATGTTGCGCAAAAAGACGAGTAATGCCATTGGTTTAATATTGCCATCTATCAATAATCTCCTTTTTTCTAATTTGGCTAGTAAGATTATTACAGAGGCGAATAGCTATAATTATACCGTCGTGCTCATAGATACACAAGAAGACCCAATTTTTGAATCTAAAGCTTTGGATACATTAATAAATAGGAATATAGATGGAATTATTCTCGTCCCCAGTGAGAAGGTGCCAGAAAGAATTGAAAAGGTAGCGCTAACTATCCCATTGATTCTCGTTGATAGATATTTCGAAAACTCATCTTTGCCCTATATTTCAACAAATAATTATGAGGGAGGTTATCAAGCTGTAAAAATGCTGATAGATTCAGGGCATACGAATATATTGTGTTTGGGCGTTCCTGAGATATCAATCGCTTTTAAAGAGAGGATCCGTGGATGTAAGGCTGCTGTGAATGACTCAGGAAAGAATATACGATTATCAGTTTCAGGTAATGAGTCTTCTATACAAAGTGGGTATGTTGAAACTCAATTGGCTCTTGCTAAAACAGATCGCCCAACGGCTATATTTACTTTAAGTAATAGCATATTGTTAGGTGCATTTGAAGCTCTTAAAGAAAAGAAAATGAGCATTCCTGAGGACATGTCAATCATTTCTTTTGACTCAAACATATATTTGGATTATTTGAATCCTCCAATAACACGTGTTGCTCAACCTGTAGAACGAATGGGTATAGCAGCTTTACATTTGGTTTTAGAGAGCATCAAGGAGAAAAAGGATTTGGATTCTCACCTGTTAATGAGCCCTTCTGTTATTGTTAGGGATTCTATCCGGATTTTGCCATAGCTCTTTAGCCCTGTTTGTTTCAAAGCCCATGCTTATAGAGTGTTGATAGCTTGTCCTGTGTTTACTACAAATTTACGTGCAATTGCACTCATTCTTGCAGTTACTTTGAGAAATCAACTCTTCTTGCTCTATCAATGAATCAATTATTACACAGCCGGCACTGGTAGTCCAATTACCACATCTTGGTAATTATATGACAAGTCCTTCACAGCACTGGCGTAGAGAATCTCCGAATGCACATTGATAGCCAACTTTCTCTGTTTTGAAGTCGTCAAGGTCACATTAATCAAGATCTTTTTAATAAAATTCTGAGGAAACAATTGGAAGATAATGATATTTATCTTAAATTTGCAAACAGAGTCGTTAAGATGAACCGTCACTGGGAGAACGGTGGCCGGACCCTGGTTCCGGGGTTGGTGCCACAGACCGCACGATGGCTCCTGATGCGGGCATGTTTCTCCCGTTTACTTCTCATGTGTTGCCATGCAAGGCAAATAGATGGAAAGGAATGATGTGCCATTGTCAACAATAAAAAGAATTGTCTATGCAGCAATCGTCCTCATCTCTTTCCTGGTATGCGCTCAAGGCATATATTTAGACATGATTGTTACCGGCGTCTGCGCAGTGATGCTGATATCGCATAAATCTGACGTTAGTTGGGTGGATTTTAAAAAAATTGATGATTTTAGGTGTGGAATTGCAGTTTTTAAGTCTAAAAATAATCGATAGAAACTAAATAAATATTGGTAATGAGATTTCGTGTGATATTAATACTTTCTGTGATTTCATTTCTAAATAGTTTGGAATTGAAATCACAGACTGTTGTAAAAATTTTAAGCAATAGTTGTAAGATAGAGAGAAGTTTATTTCTACACGAAAAAAAGGTTGGGGTATATAATAAAAAAGGTAGATTGATTAAATTGTCCCCAGATTATATAACACGTCAAAAGATATTTTTAAGTCAATCTAATAGCCTAATTGATTATGGAATAATTCTCAAATATCCCGAGGTTATATATAAAGATGCATGTATTATTGCAGATATTTTGTCAAGTTATGACCCAAGCGAAATCTTGTCGTTTACAAGGCCAATAGGGGAGCGAAGAAAGATTTCTATACAAGATATCAATAAGTATTACACACATCTTGATGCTAGTGTTGACTATGTGTTTAATGTTGACATTATAGTTAAGGATAGTCTTATTACCCAATATAGTTATACATATAACCCCAATATGTCTGACGTCATTATTTCATATACATGTGTCTTTACTTATGATAAAAATAAAAGGGTAGTAAAATTAAAAACAACAGATAAACGACATTGTGAAACGAAAGAAATCATATACGAATTACTTGACTTCGGTGGGAATATACATCGCAACACAAAATCCTTTCAGAGACATTGACCTATGTATTTTAAGGCTCGGGTTCTGCCGCCATAGACAGTTCATCATCTCCTTTCTTCGGCAACTGTCAGACCACAATCATCTGCATGAGCTCCAGTTAAAGTCAGCAGGAATGCACAACACAATAGGATTTCCTTAAAAGTTCAATGACATTTCTATCCTTGTCGATTTGATGGACACGAGAGTATAGGGACAACTCATATCTATTTAAGACGTAGTAGTGCAGAACAGCAAGAAATCGTGGACAAGATTATCACATGGTAGCCAACAAAAGAGAGGTTGTTGAACACATATATATAATTTGGCAAAGTATCCTAAGATACTTCGCGATGTATCTTATAATATTTTGCGATGTATCTTAAGATACTATTCCGCTCATTGGCAATCTTCTTTTTCCATAACACTTGCGATATTCAATGGAATTTATTACTTATGCTCTCAAGAATATTTTTTTCGATGTACATTTTACTTTTTCTCTTTCCAAGGTCTTGATAATAAAGACGAGTTGAAACGGAGTTGAACAGAAAAAGCAATTCACCGGCTATGTTTTAATAAAGATTCGAGTAGTGGCAACGTTTTGTTCAGCAAGCCTGCTTTTATGAGGAAGTTCCAAAGTGGCTCCAGCTTTTTCCAACCACCGGTATAGAGGAAATGGGAGAAACTGCGCTGGATGGAAATGTCATTGGTGCAAGACCTAAAGATGTTGCTCCACTTGTAAAACTCCTCGTACGACCAGTCGTAACCGGCCTTCAATTCTTCTGCGGAAAGGCCCAATGGTTTGTAGACGACTGTCCGCGTGTCATATTTGCTCCAATCGTGCGTCGTTATTCTCCCAGCCTCTTCCATCCTTTTATATTGCCTTGTGCCTGGATAAGGAGTCAGGATATGGAAAGTGGCTGTGGTAATCGCATTCTCTATGCCCCAGTCAACAGCTCTTTGGAAAGTGTCCTTGTCATCATCGTCCATGCCAAAGACAAAACTGCCGTTGATCATAATTCCAAGCTCGTGCAGTCTCTGGACACAAGCAGAGTAATCACGGGCGAGATTTTGGCATTTGTTCTCCTGCTTCAGATTCTCAGACGAGAAGGTCTCAAAACCGACAAAAACGCTTCTCAGTCCGGCATCGTAGGCTTTCTCTATCAGGTCTCCCTCAAGGATGGACTTCACCGTAGCCGCACCTTGAAACACGCGCCCCATACCCTTCATACCGTCAAACAGCTGGCGCGTAAACTTGGGGTTGCCCAGCAAATGGTCGTCAAGAAAATACAAATGGCGTCCAGGCAGAGCGTCGATCTCGTTCAGTGCCGCGTCTACCTTCGCCGTATAAAAAGACTTACCGCCTTCGTAGAATGCGTCCTTATAGCAGAAGTCACAATGATGGGGGCAGCCCCGGCTGACGACAAGCGAGTTCGGAACAAAATATTTGCTCCGTTTTATCAGGTCCCGTCTTACTGGGGGAATATCGGCAATCTGCCTTTCCCTTGCCATATATACTTTCCCTGCCTTATGTTGACGGAAGTCGCTGACAAATCTCGGAAAGGCTTCCTCGCCCGGGCCGAGGATAACCGTGTCAGCATGTTTTGCTGCTTCGTTAGGCAATGAGGTGACATGCAGTCCTCCAAGAACAACCCAAACCCCTCGCCTGCGGTAGCTGTCGGCAATCTTGTAAGCCCGGTATGCGTTAGTGATATAGACCTGAATGCAGACAAGGTCGGGAGTGTCATCCAAGTCAAGCTCTTCCACGTGCTGGTCTTGCAACACCACCTCGTCATCAGGAGAAAAATAGCCGGCGAGCGTGGCCAGCCCCAATGGCGGGAACAATGCATATTTTATGGGTCGCCAATAAGGACTCTCCGCTTCCTCAAGAGCCGGCAAAATCATCTTCACTTTCATCGTTGCAGAAATAAGCCTATGCGTCTGTTGGTCTTGGTTCTGCTGCCATGGACAGTTCATTATCTTCTTCCTCCGGTAGACTGTAGTGGAGCGGAGCCTTCACGTGGGCATCTTCTGATGCGTCCGGTCACACGCATACGTTGCAAATATAGCCATGTTTTTCCAAACAGCAAAGAGAAAAGCGGTAAACGTTTGGCGGTATTCCATGATTTGGCTGCAAAGCGTGGCAGTTTGCACGAAAGATGAAAAAGCCATTGAAGACGTACAGCTGCAGGTTATCAATTGGATATAAAGCCTAAACTCACCGATCTCATACTTTTCCAAGTGGGATCAACATGTCATTGTATAAGGTTATCCCCTGTACGGTCAGGAGGTATTTCTGCCGGGGATGCCGTGGGGAATTAGGATACTGCAAACGGACATAACCGCTTTCAATAGCCGGACTGAGATAATTGTTCATGAAGTTCTCACGATTCTTTAATCCTACGGCAGACATCAGCTCTTTAAGCGACAACTGCTTATCACCGATTATCTCTATCAGATTGTTGATATTCGCATTAACTGTGTGCAACAAGTCATCAGCTTGTCGGGTACTTGTTGGGTACTTGTCGGGTACTTGTCGGGTACTTGTCGGGTCGGACAAATTGGGTTGAACGCTCCATTCATGCCCGGCACTTACATGCAGGTATCTGTTACGCAGATCCCATTTGTCGCCCAACAGCAGGTTTCGGAAGAAACGCTCCAAATAGACAGGAGTGTAGTCAATTCCCAAACGGGCATTCTTATAGTTTGCCCTTACGAGCGCATTTCTGAAATACCATGAGTGACGGGCAAACATATCATTGTTTACCCTAAACCCAATCGAACGGAGATAGAGAATTGTAAACACAGCAGTTGTTCTTGTATTCCCCTCGCAGAAAGGATGAATCTGCCAAAGGCCAGACACAAACCTACTGATATGTTCAATCATCGCATCCGGCGAGATACCCTTGTAGCTAAACTGTCGTTCCTGCTCAAGGTCGTAGTCAACCGCCCGGCGCAGGTCCTCCCAGTTCAGATAATTCACTGTATCACCGTTCAGTACCCATTCGCGTTTGGTAATGTCATAGTCCCTGAGTTTGCCCGCATGTTTGAAGACACCCTCGAACACCCTGCGGTGTATGGAGATGAAGCCGCCTGTAGAAAAGTCTAGCGACTGAGAGGACAGTATCTTGGTGATGTTGGCAGAAACTTTATCGGCTTCCTGCTTCTCATCATCGTCAGGCTCACGTCGTGTTTTCGACTGGTAATAGCTCTTAATGAGCTGACGCGCTTCGTCAATGTCTATCTCACCTTCGATATGCTTGCGTGCCGTCTGCTTAAGATAATCAGAAGTCTGCAGGCCATCTACAGCCTGCAAGCCTATGGCAGTCTGCCAGATGCTTGCCTTCTCTTTCTTGCTTGGTTCCCCTTGACGGATGTACTCGTCGAAGTCGAGTGTAAGTTTATCTTGCTGGGTCATAAGTGTTGACGGGAGTTATGAATTTCTGTAATTGCAAATATAGCCATGTTTTTCCAAACAGCAAAAAGAAAGAGGGAATTTTGTTTGGTAGTTATCCAATAAATTCGTAGATTAGCAAAAAGGAAAGGAGAAAGAAAAGAAGATATGGAAACTGTGAATTCAACATACGTATTTGATATTCTAGCCAATGACCGTGCCTTATTTCGTTCATTGGTGAAGCGTTTTAGCTGGAGGGCAAAGAAGCAAGCTCCACAGCGTATCACCCATCTTGACGCTGCCATCAAGGCTGCCCATGAGGATGAACTATTTGAAACCAATGACATTCATACGCTCATGAAAAGTCTCACGGAATGAAATTCACCGTAAAATCTCACGCTGAGCTAGGAAGGGAGGGACGGGAATTGTCATGTTTTAATTACTTTTCTTGTAATAACCTAAAGGCAAAAGACTATTCTGATATATAGATCTCTCACCATCTTGCTGTAAGTCACTTCTTACTACTCTTGCTCCACGATTAATGTTAGAGATTCCCCCAGCTTCTTATGCTACACTCCCTCTGAGCAGTATTTCTCTATGAGTTGTTTGATCGTGTTCATTAGTTATTTTCATCCTCAATAAACTGCTGGTCGTAATCGATGGTGGATACGACCTCAATGTCCTTACAGAATTTGAAATGCTTGGTATTACTTGTAACAATCAGCTCGCATCCAGCAACCTTCGCACACTCATACTGCAAGACATCCTCAAAATCGGGGGCATCAACATCATAAGCAGCGGTTACCTGGGCACTGTCCATAGTAAGTACGAGCAGTCCTTCTAAATTTTCCCGTAGCACTTTGACCATTTCTTTTTCAGTACGCCCTTTCTTAAGAATATAAGCTGTGTTGGCAACAGTCAATAATGACACGCTACCCTGTATGTCATTATTATCACATGCCGATAATATAAAATTCGCACGGACAAAATTTTCCCTTATTGGTAGTGCCGCATCAAGAATGACGTTCGTATCTAAAAAGACTTTTTTCATTTGCTTAGTATATACTGAGCTCTTTCATCACCTTCAAAGTCTTTGGGATTGAAAGTAGCCTCTTCCATTAATTTACGTCTTCTCGCGGAAATTCTATACTTTACCTCCTTGGGTTGAGAGGCGACTTGTACAGAAGAGTTAGACTTCTCTTTCGCTTTTTCTGCCAGCCACTGCCAATTTTCTGCTGTTAGGGACAATCCTTGCAGATAAGTCCATAGATTGTTCATTGATACTTCGTTCATATTCTTCCTTTCTTTTTATTGCTCGCTGCAAATATACGATTTTATCCCACCTCCGCAAGTTCTGCGACGATTTTATCCGTCTTTTGTTATGTACTGGTCTTGTTACGGCTCAGCGACAACTTGCTTATTGTCAACCACGATACTGTCTTCATAGCCGATAGTCTTTCCCATTTCGTACAGGTCTTGGGGGTCGAAGCCTATCTCGTTGTTCCAATCAATGGTAAAGGGATCGAGGGTGAAGTTCTTGAAGAACTCCACGTCTTTCAGCTTCTTCACGATGCCTTTCGCCCGCTGAATGACCGGGGCAAAGTCTATCATCTTTTTGATACCATTGCTGAACACCGCCTCAATGCGGTAGCCATCAATGTATCTCGCTTTTGTGACCGTTATTAGCTCTTGCATACTTGTTTACTTTAAAGGTTCCAAATTATGGAGGAGTTCCTCCTGTATTGAGTTTTTCTTACATTTCCAGATTGATATTAAGACAAGGTTATACGTCCAAAAGTGGCCAGAGGTCACCTTTAGACGTATTTACTTTAATCCTTATGGGACTTTTTCCATTCCAACGCTTGTTTGGTAAGTTTGTACATCTGCCTTGGATGGTTGGGCTCGTTAGGGTATTTACGCTCTATAGCGTTATCAATGAGGCCAGGCACAATGTAACTTTCTCTGAAATATTTTCTATCCTTAAGGCCACAAGCCTCCATAATGTCGTTTGTAGACATGTAGCCATTCTTCATCTTATCGATCAACATCTGAACTTGAGGGGTGCTTGGATGGTACTTAGGGGATACTTGAGGGGTACTTAGGGGGTACTTGAGGGGTACTTAGATCGTAGTCGGATCGTACTTGGATCATAGTTGGATCATAGTTGGATGGTACTTGGATCCTTCTTGTCATTAACTTGGGTAGCACTTGGGTCGTAGGAATATCACAGTGACCATACCCTTGTCTACTGACCACACTGGACTTGGCAGTCCCTGTGTCATGCAAGCATCAACGATCCGATGCACACCGGAGCCCCAACTCTCGAGAAACGTCGTCTTGAACAGTACGTTGGCAATGATGGGATTATATGGGAACGAACCATGAGGCTCTGTGATATTCTCAGGTGTCATCCCATGAGGAAACGAGCCTGGATTGAAGATTTCCACGCGATCATCATAAATAGCGACTCCGACAAAGGCATTGTATTCCTCCCAATGACGGTGACAAAGCGCATTAATCAGTGCCTCACGCAGTGCCGCAACAGGCACCTCACTTTGTACTGACTAAAGGTCTTCCCTGTAGGATTCTTTTCCTGAACGTTTTCGTTAAGCCAGATGAGCAGAGCCAAGCTCGCTTGAG
>CAJLYG010000001.1 GCA_905210845.1 uncultured Prevotella sp. | reverse complement strand
CTGGCTGCCGGCCTCCATGCCCAAAAAGGGCGGGAAGATCACGTTGCCCGCGCCGAAAAACATGGAAAACAGCGCAAAGCCCACGACAACGATATCTGCCGCGGTGTTTTTCCTCTGTCCGATCATTCTGATTTCTCCATTTCTCTTCTCTTGTTCCCACGCCGCCGACTGCGGCGCGCCGGTGCAGACTCACGTTTTAAAGCGCGTTGCATCCTGTGCATATAGCGTATCATGCTTTTCATCATTACGGAAATGACGCTTATCGAACGGCACATGAAAAATTTTGATGGCGCATAAAAACGTTTACCGCATTTTCCAAATCGTTGGTGGAAAGTTTACGTTTATGGCATTGAACGGCGACAGCTCTTGTGATATAGTTAAAAATAATCGTTGCAATTTTGTCCAATTTGTACAGAAAGCGAGGCCCCTATGGATGACAAACGGCTGCGGGCGCTGCTGACGGCAGTGCAGTGCGGCAGCTTTGGAAAGGCGACGGCGCAGCTGGGCTACACCCAGTCCGCCATGACGCACATGGTGAACAAACTGGCTGCCTATTCGCCACAATTGATTGCTTGTTGGAAGCACCACTCATTAGGTTGAGCGAATGCAATAGGTTTAAGTTTCTTTAAAGACGGCGCAAAGGTAAAATATATCCTATAAAGAAAGGTGCCAAAATTGTCCAAAAGAAGTCCAATATTGTCCGGAACATCACTTTTAACACGAATATTTCTCCTTGATCAAGGGGCGGGGTATTCCTATTTTCCTTACCTTTGCAGGCAATTGAATCAAAAGAAGAGAAAAAAATGGAAGCATTGATCAAGGCTGTAAGAGGCAAGGGGCCTCATTGGGGGAAGGGTTGCTACTTCGCAGAGAATGCCACATTAGCCGGTGACATTACCTTGGGCGAGGATTGTTCGGTATGGTTTGGTGCCGTTCTCAGGGCGGATGTGGACAAGATTGTCATCGGAGACAGGTGCAACATCCAGGATCTGGCCTGCATCCATCAGTCCAAGGGATTCCCTGCTATCCTTGGCAATGAAGTATCGCTCGGACATGGGGCGATCGTACATGCGGCAACGATCCACGACAAGGCACTGATCGGAATGAACGCCGTGGTGCTCGACGGCGCAGAAGTCGGTGAAGGATCGATCATTGCCGCTGGGGCGGTTGTGCTCGAAGGCACGAAAGTCGGACCTGGGGAACTCTGGGCAGGGGTCCCGGCACGATTGAAAAAGAAGGTAGACCCCGCAGAGGCAGCGGAGTTCGCCCAACATTACCTATATATAAAAAGGTGGTACGAGGAATAGAAATTATTCCTTCATCGTCATCCCAGCATCATCACCCTTCCCTGCCTGCTATCTCAGGTGGTGGTAGAGAAAGACAACATGAGGGGTACAGTCAAGGTCGCGAAACTGCTCAAGGCTGAGGAGACTGCAAGAAGGCGGACTTAATGAGACGTGGTGTATATCCCTGAAGAGATACGCCGGAAGGTAATTTTCGTTCCATCAGCCTGCGCTTTCCACACCATTTTATGACTATTCAAGGTCTCGACATCATATCCTTCGGTGCGGTCTCCTTCTTCTACAGGAATCTGAGATTTGCCCGTGAAGATGTTGATATGCTTTCCGTCAGATGAACGAATATAACCATAATAGTAAGTCGTGTCTTTTCCCACCAAGAAATCTGAGTAAAGAACCTCACACTTTCCTTCTACATCGGATGTGGGCGAGAACGTGAAATATTTTACGCCATCAGCAGCCTCGTCTTTGGCAGGCACCACTTCCCACGTACCAGCAAGCTTGTCGGCATGGAAATCATCATCATTGTCACAGGCAACGAACACAACACTCACGAAAAAGAGCAGAAACGGAAAAATAGATTTAAATTTCATAATCATATGATTACTGATATTTTTACTTTGCAAAGGTAAAAAAAAAACGCAACCATACAAATATTTTAAGATTATTAACGCTGG
Source organism: uncultured Prevotella sp. (assembly GCA_905210845.1). GTDB lineage: Bacteria > Bacteroidota > Bacteroidia > Bacteroidales > Bacteroidaceae > Prevotella. The sequence continues at coordinate 66,736 of CAJLYG010000001.1, read as the reverse complement.
CTTGAATGCCTCTTTCACAGTCCCCTACCCTTTTTCTCTTGGGTTCTGCAGTCTTAAACAATGGTGAGGTGAATCCAGATGCGATCATTCTCTACAGTACACTCATACACCGAAAGGCAAAAGGTCATCTATTAGCGCGCGAATGGTCATCTTTTACAAGCCGTAAGGTTATCTTTTAAGAGACAAAACGCCATCTTTCGAAAAGCTAAGGATCATATCCTATTGACTGGGCTGTAGCCTTGGCACTCTTAGACCACTGTTTTAGTAACCATAAACCACAGTTTTAGCTTTCTCAACCCATGGGTTTGGCTCCATTAACCTATAACTTTGGCTCCATTAAAACATGGTTTTGGCTCTCTTAGGTCATAGCTCTTATCGGGTCTTTCTTGTACCAGTTTGTAGGAAAAGCCCATAATAGGCGGAAGGCATATATAAATATTCTTTGATGTTTAAGGAAAAAACAGTATCTTTGCAACAAGATAGGAAATCGCAGTATGATTTCCCACGATCATCCATTAATCAAGAATGATGAATACAGAATTATTAGACGAAACCGACAAGTTGATGTTGCGAATCCTGCAAAAGGACTCCCATCTCACCGTAAAGGAGTTGGCTGCCCGGGTACACCTCTCCCCTTCCCCCACCTTTGAGCGGCAGAAGCGGTTGGAACGATTGGGATATATAGAGAGGTACATGGCTGTTGTTGACCCGCAGAAGGTAGGCAATGGCATCCTGGTCTTGTGCAATATCCGACTGAAACAGCACACCCAGTCACTCATCCAGCAGTTCATGGATGCCGTCCAGCATATTGATGAGATCACGGAATGCTACAATACCAGTGGCGACTTTGACTTCCTCATCAAAGTGTACACCAGGGACATGAAGGCATACCAACAGTTCATGCTCAACACCTTAGGAACAATCCCGTGCGTGGGCAGCCTGAACAGCATCTTCGTCATCGACCAGACCAAAAGTACACATGGCGTGCCAGTTCCCAAATAATCAAAAGAAGGTGAGATGCTGATGCTCTTCCGTAGGGACGATCGGGTTCGAACCGATGACCTCTGCAATGTGACTGCAGCGCTCTAAACCAGCTGAGCTACGCCCCTAAGGTCATTACCGAGTGCAAAAGTAATGATTTTATCCGAATCCAACAAGTTTCCAACAGTTTTTTATAAGATTTTCATGGCAATTGCCGCACATGCCTCTGCATCCGCCAACGCATGATGGTGGTTCTTGAGGTCATATCCGCAACGTTTCGCGATGATGTCAAGATGGTGATGACCTTCCGGCCAAACCTTCCGGGAGCGGACTAACGTACAATAGAAGGGGTAGTCCGGATAATCCATCTGATACACACGGAAAACGGCTTTCAGGCAAGTCTCATCGAAAGCCTTGTTATGTGCCACCAAGGGAAGTCCCTCTATCATCGGTTCTATCTTCTTCCATACTTCGGGAAAGACGGGTGCATCCTCCGTGTCCGCTTGCGATAACCCATTGACTCTAGAACACTCTTCCCTGTAATAGTCCGGTTCAGGGTGGATCAGGGAATAAAACGAATCCACCATTTCTCCATTCCTGACAACCACGATGCCGACAGCGCAAACGCTGGTCCGCTCGAAGTTGGCCGTCTCAAAGTCAATTGCTGCAAAATCCTTCATGTTCTATTCTAACTTAATAAGGTATATTTGATCAGAAAAAACGGGGTGTGATGAATATCAAATAAGGATGATACCTCCCAAGAAAGGCCCCCTACCCTATCCCTCTTCAATCGGTTTGTCCGTAACAATCGTCTTGCGTGATGTTTCCCGGAAGAAATTGTCAAGCGACTTAAATACATAAGAAGGCTTGTTCTTGACCTTGTCACCCTCCTTTTTCAGGTATTCCTCCAACGACATGATCTTCTGCATGGCACTGGAATAATTGTTGTGGCTGACATGGTCAGCGAGCATGGCAGCCTTATCTTTTGGCAAATGAAAGTGCTGGATCAGCAATTCGCAGAAGTAATCTTTCTGCCCAGTCTCCCGGTATTCATCATCTGCTGCCTTGAGCTTGGGACTCTTGTAGATCCTGAAATGGATGTAATCCGGCTCTCCTGTCTTGCGCCTGCCGTTATACACCTTGTCATATTCAAAGTAGCAATTGCAGAAACCAAGCTCAGCCATGTCCTTCAATTCATCATGGGCAGGGTCGAGGACGCGTTGCACGACATGCCGGAACGACTTATACTTATCCTCGATCGCAAGGATCCTGCGAAAGAACTCCGTGGAAAAGGTCATCTCCCCTTTCTTCAACCATGCAGAGATCAGGAAATAAATGCGCTGTGTATATTTGTTCCTGGTATTGTAAACCACATCCTTCCCCAAGAAATGATACCCTAATTCAACGGAAATGAACGCACGCGCGATATCCTCATCCATGTGGATATTTACATACGGCGTACGCTCCCCTTCAGGGATAAAGACGTCACACAGGTTCGTCACCTTTTTGTATTTTCTCCCTTCGGGCGACTTATAAGGAATTTCCACAGGCAAAGTAGCAAGTGCGGCGAGTGCGCTCCTAAGCTCAGGATAGTGGTTCTTGGACACAGAGAAGTTCTTGAACTCTAGGTTAAAGGATACCCCATGGTCGTTCTTGATGTCTCCCTCCTGGATGCTCCCCAATTGAGTGATATCCGGAAGGTTCTTTGTAATCAAGGTATGGAGGACGGATTGCAGTTTCTCTAACATCAGCGTCACCACCTTATTCTGCATGGCACTATAATCATGACTCATCATCGTGTAGGCCATCGGTGCAATGATGAAATCCTGCTCATTGACCATCGGTATGGCCTTGGTAATGAGTTCCTTCTCCATTTTCGAAAGTTTCTTGACCGGCTTGCGCGCCTTGGATGACTTTCGGACGGCTTTCTTGGCAGTTCCCTTCTTTGTCTTAGGAAGGTCTACCTTCAGGGTTAGTTCCAATTCTTCTGGTGTTGTTTTTGATGCCATCGCAACATTTTATATGTTTAGCTTACAAATGTACTCGAAAATGTTGACAACACAAAATATTTCAAGACGTTTTTTTATCCTCTTATGTTCCCAAAATGATACACTTTTCACGAAACACAAGGCTATCTGATGGCACGATTTTGTTACACTTAGCCCGCTGTAAGAAACCTTTTCGGTTGGAATTTCCAACCAAACGAGGAATCCATCACAAATTGTTCCCAAACTGATACACTTTCATCACTATCCTGCCAGGTCACGTAGGGTAACGATGAAAGCATCCATAGACAACCCATTCCCAAATTGATACACTTCATCGCAAACCATTGATAATCTGAGAATTACTGCTATGTTCAGCAATCACATGCCCGATTATTTTCCTGAACGATACGGACGAGGTCATGCGTAGACATTCTCTCAAGGATCTATCGAGTCATCATTGCTTAAATATCTGATTAACTGGGAATTTAATAGGGTCCTATTTCTAATTTATTCCTGCTGATCTTGTAGTTCATACGTCTCATTTGTTCCCAAATTGTTACGCATTTCTCTCCAAGCCCTTTATTTAAACGGCTTCCACGGCATTGTTTTGTTACACTTCTATCATCAGGATTCCATAGAGATTTAAATAGGGATAACTGACCCATTCATATCGTACCCAAATTGATACACTTATATTATAAAGTTCTGATTCTTAGATATTTATGAGATAATAATATGCAAAGTCAATTCCAGACATAGCATTTCAGGAAACAATGCTACCCCATCATAACGGCACGATTTTGTTACACTTTCTATGAATAGTCTGATATTCAAGTATATACGACGGCACGATTTTGTTACACTTGATGCCATTTCATGCCTCATTCATCTTCATTTTGCCCCTATATTGCTCCCAAACAGCACTTGTTCCCAAACTGTTACACCTTGTAGTTATGCCCATGTTCCCAAACTGTTACGCTTTACCAACAAAAAAAATATCTGCAATCATATTAATCCCTTGCCCTATCAAGACCACAAGGCCAAAGCTCATCAAAAAATGAGAGTCTACAAATATTTTAGATCAACTGCCATTTTATGTGTGCGAAAATAAGTTCCTATTAGATATTAAATCATTAAATTTCATAATGTTCCCAAATTGTTACGCCTTAAGATATTTCCATACGATCATTGATTCCCAAATTGATACGAATACTATTAATATCCTTGAAAATCAATAAATTATCAGATATTTAATCTTCTTATCACAAAAATGAATGACAAAAGTAAATAATCAAAATGGAGGTAAATTCCTTTTATTTTGTAAATATTAATCTGGAATTTAGTTTTTTAACGGCATTCTCTTCCCAAATTGTTACGATTTTCGTTGACTTGTTCCCAAATTGATACGGTGGAGTTCCGTAAACGATACACTCCCCTACCCTTTTTGTTACGAGTATGTTCCGCAATTGATACGAATTAGTTCCTTATTTGTTACGGTTTTTAGCTGTAATCCATTCATTTACAGATATTTATCAATCCTTATAAATCATATAATGATCTTTAAACTGATAAGTATATAATGAAGTAATAATCGTGATTGGCATCTTTATTTTTTTCTTTTCTCAACTTATAGATTCTTTTTTCTTTTCATTCCCTTTTTCTTCTCGATGTAGAGCAATCCCTTTGTTATCCCATTTTTAATTCTCTGTGCCAACGAGTTCGATAGTTTTATAGATATACAGTTTTATGGTTAACTATAAAACTATCAAACATTTATTCGCGCTTTATGATGACATATACTCTTTTATCACCATTTTCTTCACGTCGTTGGAAAACAGCAAGAACGCTTTTCATTTTCTTAAATTCATGGATTTACCGTTTCACTACTTTACTGTTTATGTATATTATTATATATCTATAAATATATTGCCCTATATTTCTATATAAATAGTTAACCGATAATATGTATATATATTATTATATATGTATATATCACTATACGTATATATACTTATTTATCTGTTATTCTGATTTATTATTTATATATTTAATCAGGAATATATGTAATTAATTATATATATATCTATTAAAATAGTTTAATAGAGAAATAATTATTTGGTTATCTCGTCTGGAATTCTTATATTTGCACAAAATAAATGCACATGTATGAATGCTGCATAGAAATATAGATATAGGATGAAAAATATTAGAATTCTCTTCGCAAATCAGAAAGGTGGAGTAGGGAAGACCCGCCTTTGCATGATGTTCGCTAATTATCTGGCGAGCATCAATAAGAAAGTACTTGTCGTTGACTCTGATTTGCAGAAGTCCATTTGGATGCAGCGCCAGTCCGACCAAAAGTCTTTCCCTGATGAAGAAGCCCCTTATAATGTTCAATTGTATGGGATTCAATCGCCACAAGCTGTGCAAGAAATGATGGAAAGTGCCAAGCAAGTTCCCGGAGTCGTGTTGTTTGATACACCGGGAAACCTGACGGAGGATGGCCTGATTCCTCTGTTTGTGAATGCTGAAGCCATTATATGCCCCTATCAGTATGACAATATGACGTTAGACTCCACAGGAACTTTTCTCTCCGTTATATCCCGGCTGAGAGAGAAATATCACGAGATGGATGCTAAAATGTTTCTTGTGCCCAATAGGGTCGATTCCAGAGTGGGTCGGCGTAATGAGCAGAAGTTGTGGGCGCAAGCCGATATGATCTTTTCTAAGTTTGGAATGGTCACCCCACGTGTCCTTTCCCGTGCAAATATACAGCGTTCTGATACCTATCATTTCAGTGCCGAAGATTATCGATCTACGCAGGATTGTTTTGAGTTTCTGATGAAAGAGTTGATCAATAAGCGAAAATAGGGTGGGGGAGAGCGATGGCAATATAACCTAGAAGTCCATCGTCCTTGTCCTATGCCTTCAATGATAGCGGTTAGATGGTTTCTTGATTATATGTATTATTAGTAATATAGTTAACTGGTATTGGTAATTAGTTGATTAACAAATATATAACAATAATAATAAGAATATGGCGACAAAGAAAAATAATAATTTATCCCTTCCAGGAAGTTTAGGAAGCCTTGCTTCGATGGTAAATGAAACGCAGGATGTCAAGGAGTCTGTCCCTGCAGTAGAGAAAGCAGAATCCGTCACGCAACGGCCTCGTGGCCGTTCGAGAAAAGAAGATAAGGAAATCAAGGCACCAGCAAATGCAGGCACCATGTCGCAATGGGATCGCGTATTGGAATTGGCAAAGCAGTACAAAGAAAAACCTGCGGACGAGAAGAAGGCCGTTATCATCATTGATGAAGATATCAAGTTCCTCATTCAGCGAGTCTGTACAGCCATGGGAGACGCGATGACGACAAAGGCTTTGGTTAGTGCTATTCTCCGCGACTGTCTCGAATCCAATAAGGAACAAGTCCAGAAAATTCTCTCCCGCTCGCGCTGGCTATAAAGTCTGTTCTCTATTATCGCACGATCCGCTTGCCATTTTCGTCTTCTATATGGACAATATTTTTATCCCCTTCCATGTCGAATGAGACCGTTGATCCCTGTTCCGTTACCCGGAGAGTTGTCCAAGCTCCTTCTATCAAAGGAAGGTTGATATTTCCATGGCCAGCGGGGAAAGCAGTAATAACTGGGATATTCAGCTCCCTTGTATAGTAGGAGAGCATTTTTTCTATGCTGCCTAATCGATATTCATCGCCACAAGCAGTAAAATCACCCATCATGATGCCCTTGATATGAGGCATGATACCGTGGAGCCGGAGAAGGTGGAACATTCTGTCAATATGATGTGCTGATTCTTCAACTTCTTCAATGAACAGAATGATCTCTGGATACTGTAGAAAGTCATATTTTGTTGAAATCAATGGAGAAAAAGTAGCCATATTTCCACCTACAAGGATACCAGAGCCTGTTCCTGTCTGGTCATAGGGTAGGGGAGATAGCGCGTATTGAGGAATCTTTCCCATTAAAAGATCGCGTAAGAGCTGACAGGTAGGACCATGTAGATGGTGTTTAACAAGTTGGGCACCCATCGCTCCATGGATGCTCATGGAGCCAGAAACGACAGATTGGGCATGCAAGGAAGTTATATCGCTGTATCCTATCAGCCATTTTGGATGGAGATAATAAAGAGAGTCAGGAATATGTTCCAGCAGCTGAATGGTACCGTATCCACCTCTTGTGCAGAGAATGCCACGGATCGTGTCATCCTCATACGCCCAAACAAGGTCAGAAAGTCGCTCTTCTACAGATCCCGCATATTGATGTAGCCATTGTTTCCCTACGTTTTTCCCGACTACAGGTTCAAAGCCCCATGATCGGATGGCGTCTGCAGCCTTGTTAACGGTATCCCCTTCAAGGAAATAGGACGGGGCAATCAGAGCGACTCTGTCACCAGGATGGAGAAAAGCTGGTTGAAGATGATTTGCATTCATGATCGGTTATACTTTTTATTGATGTGCAAAAATACATAATTCTGTGTGAACCGAAGTATGAAAAGAGGAATAAATGCCCTGAAAAGAAACAAAATAGAGAGAGATGTCCATGGAGACTCGACTTTTTTGTACTTTTGCAGGGAATGATTTCCACGGAAACAGGTGGTGTATAAAGCAACATAGAATATGGAAATAGCAGTAGATATCTTCCTTCTTGCCATTCTTGGCAGTTTTGTCCTGCGTACAGTAGGTTTTGGCTTTGGCATCTTTATCATGACGGTATTGCCTTTTTTGATGCCTTCGTATGGAGAAGCGACAGCTTTGTCAGGCCTATTGGCGATGACGACCTCCGTGTTTATTGCCTTCAGAATGCGAAAATATCTCAATTGGCATCGTCTCTTGCCCATTTTGTTGACCTTTGTCATACTTTCCACGATATCCATTTTCTTACTGAAGCGCATGGATGATGTTTTATTGCGCAGGATTTTAGGTGTGGTATTGATATTGACAGCCCTCTATTTTGCCTTTTTCAGTGAGAGGATTAAGCTTACGACGACTCTTCCTACCCAAATAGGTGCTGGCGTCATCAGTGGATTGCTGGGTGGCTTTTTTGGCATGCAAGGTCCTCCTGCCGTACTCTATTTTTTATCCTCAGAGCCAGATAAGGAGCATTATATGGCAATGATCCAAACTTACTTATTGATCGGGAACATCGTCATGGCAATTGTCCGTGCCCATAATGGATTCATTACTTCAACAGTAGGTTGGGACTATCTCTATGGAGTAGGTGGGGTTGCAATAGGCTATGGAATAGGATCTCTTGTCTTTCGGCATATCCCACAGCGCGTTTTTAAATATGTCGTTTATGGCTATATTGGGGTGAGTGGGATAGTTGTTTTGTTCACAGCAGGACTCTGAGGAAGACATGATAACGTTTTCATTAAGCAAAAATAAGAATCAGCATATCAAACGTGAAGCGATCAAACAAAATTCTCTCGAGAATTTGATCTAATAGATGATGTTTTGTACAGTAAAAGCATAAGTGCTACACTAAATTCTCGAGAGAATTTAGCGAAACATGTGCTTTTTCTGTCAACCTTTGTCAACCTTTGACAACCTAAAAACAGGTTGCAAGCCCGATAAACACTGGGTTTTGACAACCTGTCAACCTTTTCACGAAAAAAATCGCTGTGGTATATAAAATTGTTGGCTTTCGTCCACCTTTTCTCGCCATGGCAGAGCTCAAATTTGCTTTAGTTGTTCCTGCCTGCTTAATCTGACACTGTCAGAAAGAGAGGGCAGCTGCATATAATCTATGACTACTACATCACATGCATTGTTACTTCTCATGCACTTGACATAGGAAACTAACTTTCCTATCGTCAGTGCAAAGCTGTAGCCGTGCGATTCAATCACACGGAAGAGAGGATGCATCAATTTTATACACCCGCTATGGCGAGGAATGCTTTTGCTTACCGTCTGGGACCAAGGATTACAGGACCATGTGGTTCTATGTGCAATGCCCTTTCCAGCACAGACCTTAGGGCATCCCCTAAGGGGATTTCCATTGTAAACTTATTGGAGAAATGGAACTTAGGAGTGACAATAGGAGCCGTATCCCATCGCCTGATAAAAGGATTGTAATAATGTCTTACCCCGAGGTCCATTCCTACGCTTCCTGAGTCGAAGGTAAAGAAACCTCCGAAGTTCGTCGTGGGCACATAGGGAAAGGTCGCCATGTAAAAGAAAGGGTTCTTGCTGTAATAATGTCCAAAGGCTGTTGCTGAGATATAGTCGTTGAAGCGATAGGAAAGGGAGAGACCAGCTCCAAACTGGTTGGTCATTTTTGTGGTCATGTATCTGTTTCCCATGACTTGGGCCTGTACCGAAAGGTTGCCCACCTCTTGTGAGGCAGTTAATGATGCCGACTGTATCCCAAGCATGTTTGGCATCTCACGGTAAGAGGATGCACCTTCAAGTAAAAAAGGACCAGAACGGAGAATCGTTCCAGACGAGGAGTAATCGTACATTCCAGGTCGTCTAAGCCTGTTGATTTCACGATATCGACTCTCATATTGGTACATCAAGACCGAAAGGCTGTCATCATGAGTCCAGATGCGCTTCTTTATCGCAATCGTGTCAATAGTATGTAGACGATCATTGCTTTTTGAAAGATTGTTTTTCTTTTCTCCTGTGACTTGGGAAGCATTCCCCTTCTTTAAAGACTGTGTGGATGAGGATGATTTCTGGGGAATTTTTGGTTCCTTCATTGTCTTCTTTTCAGGGAAAGTCTTTACTTTCTTGTCCACTTGTGCAGAGAGCGTACAAGAGAAAAGGGTGAGTAAGATGATGATCCAATATTTTCTCATGAGCATTTTCTGTTTTCTTGCAAAGATAGTGTTTATTTTTGAGAACACTTGTTTTTCTCTGTCTTTTTTAATACTTTTGCATCAAAAGAAACGATAGGAATGAGAATAAAGTTTTTAATAATATGGCTCTGTGGTCTTTTTTCCGTTTTTGGAAGGGCCCAGCAGATCCCTAAGATCGCTATCATCTCTGATGCTCATATCCAAGATGTGATGGGTCATCCCGAAACAGTACGCACGCTGCAAGTGCAGGTACAGTCAACGCGTCTTTTCAATGAGAATATCTTTGCCCTAAAGGCTGCTTTGGATGATATTGCCCGACAGCATATTTCCCTTGTTCTGATTACAGGCGACATGACTGATGATGGGCAATTACTCAATCAGGAAGCAGCTCAACAGATCCTCGACCAGTATGAGCGTCAATATGGGATGCAGTTTTTCCTCACGCCCGGCAACCATGATCCCAAGGCTCCCTTTGGCATGCAGCTGAAAGGCAAGGATTACTTGCAAGATGATGGAAGTACATTGACGATCGTCAGTGATCCTTCGTACAATGATCCCCAGTCGAAATCCCCAGTCTATGTAGATACACTCATGCGTAGCGCAGGATACCAAGAAGAGATCCGTTGTTACGCCAATAACGGCTATTTCCCTCAAAGGAAATATCTTTATTGGGCCTGTCCCTTCTCAGACAATGACTACCCGCATTATCAGTATGAACGAGCCTTAAGCCAGTCACAGTTGTCCAATCGTTATCGTATGGTCGCAGGCGTACGTGTGATCGATCCAAGTTATGTAGTGGAACCAGTCAAGGGACTATGGTTGCTATCCATTGACCCAGGGGTGTATCTGCCCATGAAGGGCGAAGATGGATCCGTAGCCTTCCAGAATTCTTCCGTAGGATATAATTTGCTGTTGTCCTATAAGAAGGGTCTTCTCCAGTGGATCCGTACTGTGGCAGCGCAAGCTCATCGCTACGGCAAGACATTGATCGCATTCAGTCATTATCCGCTGGTGGACTATAATGACGGAGCCACGCCCGTGATCAAGGCTGCTTGGGGGAGTCATGTTTTTGATGTAGACAGGGTGCCTTCCGTAGCAGTTACAGATTCTTTATTGCAAGCAGGTATTCGGTTACATTTTGCAGGGCACATGCATGTGAATGACACAGGTATCTTTCATGATAAGGAAGGGAATAGCTTGTATAATATACAAGTGCCTTCTTTGGCAACAGGCATGCCTGCTTATAAGACTGTACAGGTATTGCCAGGCAATCGATTCCATATCCAGACCATTCTGTTGGACTCTGTCCCTGGTTTCAATTCCCTTTTCCCACGCTATGCCAAGGAGTATCAATATGAGCAACAACATGAGGGTAAAGTAATTTGGAGCAAGGAGGCTTTAAAGAGTAAAAATTATCAGGAATTCTGTGACTGGCAGTTGCAGGACCTTACCCGTAACCGTTTCGTCCCTCGTGATCTTCCACTTTTATTGCGTGACAGTCTCCTTTCCATGCAAGGGAACGGATTTACAGGCATGGAGATGATTACCGATCTATATCGCTTATATTATAGTTCTGGGCTGGCGCGCTTGAGAATACCTGCAAGCAGGCTCAATGCCTATCAGCGTTACTTCAAGCAATTAGAAAAACAAGAAAATCCTGATGCATTCACTTGCGCAATGAAATCTTTTGCCCGGATTTTCCAGTGCTTCCTACAGGGGGAACCAGATGTGGATTTTACGATAGACCTCAATCACGATACGATTCATGATCATTGGACAGAATAACTGGATGAATTGATCGGAAAGAAATCCTTGCATACAAAAAAACGGACTTGCCTTGAAGACAAATCCGTTTTTCCCGTTTACAAATAATCCGTTTCCCACAGAAACAGACAGAAGAGATCAACCTATTTCTATCTTCTTAACATTTTTCTCTTCCTCTTTCTGAGTCATTTTAGGCATCTCAATGGTAAGGACACCTTCTGCGACTTTAGCTGTGATCCTATCCCGGTCAACATCCTCGGGCAAGGTATAGCATTGCTCATAGTTGCTATAAGAGAATTCACGACGCAGATAATGCTCATGCTTATCTTCTGCCTTATGCTCCATCTTGTTTTCGATGGCAACGTTCAAGTTGCCGTCATGGTCAACATTGATGCGTACATATTCCTTTTTCAACCCAGGTGCGGCAATCTCCATGGTGTAAGATTTGTCACTTTCCTTAACATTGACAGCAGGTGCCGTGGCATTCATGCGGGGCATCAAATCTGTATCAAAGAAACTGTCATCAAACCAATTGCTTAACCAATTAGAATCATTATTTCTACGAGCTAACAACATATTAACACCTCCGATTATCTTTTAATTAATTGATTTCTTGTTTTTGAGCTTGTCGTCTGAGGAAGTCCTTGTGGACTACCTCCGGCCTTGAAGCCTTTCTTAATACACTAATGGATATGCAATAAATATACCATACACCATCTGCTGCCAATTCTGGTGAAGAGAGATGACGAAGTGTCATGAAAGTTTAATTTTTTTTACCTTTAATAAATATTATAGAAGCTTAGTTTTAGTATATTCCTTTGGAAAAATGGAATTTCTTTTTTATTTTTGCACATCATTTATATTTAACTCATTCATGACAGCAAAGAATTCATATACAGGACTTTCCAACGAAGAAGTGATCCGTAGTAGAGAACAATATGGTGCCAATGTGCTTACCCAACTTGAGAAAAGTCCCTGGTGGGTGAAATTCCTGCAGAAATTTGCCGATCCATTGATCATTATCCTCTTAGTGGCAGGACTGCTTTCCATAGGCATTTCTTTCTATGAGTATTTCGGCTTGCACGAATCATCGGATGTTTTTTTCGAGCCTGTAGGAATCTTTATCGCTATTCTTCTTGCCACGGGATTGGCTTTTCTCTTTGAATATAAGGCAGACAAGGAATTCTCCATCTTAAATAAAGTAAATGACGATGAGTTGGTTACTGTGATCCGTGAGGGTCATCATCGGCAAATAGCCAAGAAGGATGTAGTGGTAGGGGATATTGTCATCATTGGCACTGGAGATGAGATTCCTGCCGATGGCGAACTGTTAGAGTCGGTGCTGCTGAATGTAGACGAGTCTTCGCTCACGGGTGAGCCGATAGCCCATAAGAGTATCCGTGAAGAAGAACAAGACGACCATGCCACATTCCCCACAAATCAAGTGATGCGAGGGACGAAGGTAATGGAAGGCCATGGAATCTTCCGCGTAACTGCTGTTGGCGACCATACAGAGAACGGGAAGGTATATGAATCCGTACAAATTGACAATAGTGTGAAGACACCGCTTAATGAACAGTTGTCATGGTTGGGCAAGGTTATCTCCATTGCCAGCGCTGTCATTGCCGGACTGATTGTAGTAGGTCGTATTGTAGGGTATCTGACGACAGAAGACTTCAATACAGTAGCTTTCATATCATATGTCTTGCAAACCATTATGATTGCCGTGACATTGATCGTGGTGGCTGTGCCGGACGGTTTGCCGATGGCGGTTACCTTAAGTCTTGCATATAGTATGCGGCGAATGCTCAAGACAAATAACCTGGTGCGTAAGTTACATGCCTGTGAGACGATGGGGGCGGCAACGGTGATCTGCACAGACAAGACTGGCACGCTGACGAAAAATCAGATGCAAGTGTATCAGACCTACTTTCCTGCGCTCAAGGAGCAGCAGTTAGGGAATGATGATGCGAGCAGGCTGATTGCAGAAGGAATTGCTGTTAATTCCACTGCTATTGTCGATGAAAGTGATGGGAAGCCCGTCGTATTGGGTAATCCCACAGAAGGAGCGTTACTGCTTTGGCTCCGTGATCAACATGTTAAGTACGAAGAGATCAAGCAACAGGTAGGAATCGTGGCTGAGATACCCTTTTCTACGGAAAGGAAGTATATGGTCACTGTTGTTGAGTCGACTGTCCTCACAGGCAAGACCATTCTCTATGTTAAAGGTGCGCCAGAGATCGTCATGGATTTCTGTGACCTTCCACAGCAAGAAAGAGAGGAAATAAGCAGAAAATTGGGAGATTATCAGCGACAAGCCATGCGTACCATTGGCATGGCTTATCAAGAAGTGGATAGCCATCTCACGCAAATAACGGCAGATGACTTAAAGCACTTGCATTTCCAGGGCGTTGTGGCGATCAGCGATCCAGTGCGTGAAGAGGTACCCGCTGCCATTCGGGAATGTTTAGATGCAGGCATTGACGTGAAAATCATCACGGGTGATACCAAGGAAACAGCGAAGGAAATTGGGCGTAGGGTAGGATTGTGGAAAGATTCCTATACGGACAAGAATATTACTTCCGGTCCGGAAATCGCTGCAATGACCGATTCCCAACTTGACCAAAGCGTGATGGATCTGAAGATTATCTCCCGCGCCCGTCCGATGGACAAGAAACGAATTGTGGAATCGCTGCAGCGTTGCAATCAAGTGGTAGCGGTGACGGGTGATGGCACGAATGATGCACCTGCCTTGAAGGCAGCGCATGTAGGTCTTTCCATGGGAGATGGGACAAGTGTTGCAAAGGAGGCATCAGACATCACGATTATCGATAACTCTTTCAGTAGCATTACGAAAGCAGTGATGTGGGGACGTTCCCTCTATCAGAACATACAGCGCTTCATCTTGTTCCAAATGACAGTCAACGTGGTGGCATGCTTGATCGTGTTAGTAGGAGCTTTCGGTGACACACAATCGCCACTTACCGTAACGCAAATGCTATGGGTCAACCTGATCATGGACACGTTTGCCGCGATGGCACTTGCTTCCCTTTCCCCATCAGAGAAGGTCATGCAGGATAAGCCACGCAATCGTAAAGCTTTCATTATTAGCCGTGACATGTGGAAAAGTATCTTAGGCGTGGGACTTACCTTCTTTGTCATTCTATTTGCCCTCCTTTATCTTTTCTGGCATGTGGACATCCGACAGTTGACAGATCTGTTGCATTGTACAACAGGTGGTCATCACCATTTAGGAGCTCCGGAACTAAGCCTGTATTTCACGATCTTTGTGATGTTGCAGTTTTGGAATATGTTCAATGCCCGTGCTTTCAAGACTGGTCGGTGTGCTATCACCAACCTGAAGCATTGTGAAAGTTTCAAGTTTATTATCCTCCTCATCCTCGTTGGCCAGATCTTGATTGTGGAATTAGGAGGGAAAATGTTCAGCGTTCGTCCCCTGACAGTATCCGACTGGATAATCATCATTGTCTCTACTTCCTTAGTGCTATGGATTGGGGAAATAGGCAGATGGATTGCCAACAGAAAGTCAATGAAGTGATAAGAAGGATAAACAACGTTAATTATTGCCCATAATAAGAATGCCTTAAGGGAATTTTGTTACTTTTGCGATCTTAAAAAACCGGAAGGTGCATGACACATGATGCAGGATAACCGTTCTCACCAATGGTAATTGATTCAGAACCCAATACACAGTTGCGTGGATTGTATGAGCCCGGGATAAGAGTAACTAAATTCATAGAGATATGGGTAGACAAGTTTTCCAGACAGACTCCAGGTCGCGCTGGAACAAATTCCTTTGGACGGTAAGGACCATCTTGGTTGTCATCGCCTTATTAGTGTTGGTCTTTGTGACTATGTTCTTCATCGACCGTTCCCCGAACTTTCCTTTCAAGGATAGTTTCCGCAGTGCCATGACTGCCGATAAACCTTTCATGAGAAAGAACAAGCTGGCAGAAGAGTATAAGGGTTACCGTAGTTTCTTTCAGGGTGAGAAGGCACACCTTAGGTATCATCGATGGCGGACGCAGAAAGAGAGAAAGATCAACCGCTTTGCTGGGCAGAAAGGATCTCCTTTTTACAAATATGTGAACAGCTGGACAGAGATGCCTGCAGGTATCCGTTCTGCTTTCTATGTCAACTGGGACCCTCAGTCATATGCTTCTCTCAAGCAATGTATTTCGAAATTGAATCTTGTCATTCCGGAGTGGATCTATATTGATCCTTCCACGGCAAAGATCAAGGTGAATATAGATGGCAAGGGACTGGCCCTTATGAAAAAAGCTGGCGTGCCTATCATGCCCATGCTCAGCAATGCCTGGCACGGGGAGTTTTCCGCAAAGGGGATTGAAAGAATCCTGCATGACAGAGCGAAGTCCAAGGATCTCATTAACCAATTGGCAACGCTGTGCCGTAAACATCATTTTGCCGGTATCAACCTCGACTTAGAGGAACTTTCAGACAATGACAATGTTTACCTGACATCCTTTGTCAGGAACTTGACTGATATCTTCCACGATAATGGACTTTATGTCACGCAGGATATCATGCCCAACAATGAAGATTATGATATCAGTGAGCTGGCAAAATATGACGATTATCTTTTCCTAATGGCTTATGATGAGCATAACTCCCTGAGTGAGCCAGGTGATATTTCCAGCCAGCAGTTTATTGAGAGAAGCGTTGACCAAGTGGCAGCTCACATCCCTAATGAGAAAATAGTGCTCTGTATGGCAGCTTATGGTTACGATTGGACGCCGAAAGGAGATGACAACCAGAGTATCTCCTATCATGATGCCTTGTCAATGGCCGCAGACTGTCAGGATAAGATTATTTTTGATGAAGACACCTATGGTCTGAACTTTGCCTATTATGATGATAGGAATATACGCCATCAGATATATTTTAATGATGCTGCCACACATTTCAATACGATGAGGTTTGGCGCAGACTATGGATTGGCAGGGTTTGCAGTCTGGCGTTTGGGCACAGAAGACAGTAGGCTATGGCAGTTCTTTGCCCGTGACATGACTCGTGATCGTGCTGTCCGTATGACGGTAGGCGATTTGGAGCATTTGCATGGGTCACGGATGGCAAACTATATCGGAACCGGCGAGGTGCTTGACTTGATAGGAACTCCACAAGATGGCACTTGCCACTTTGATATGGACAATGATGATGTCCTGATTGCCAATGAGGAGTATACCAAGATCCCAACATCCTATGAGTTGCAGAAGTTTGGATCCTGTGGGAAAAAAGAGTTACTGCTCACTTTCGATGATGGGCCTGACAGCAGGTGGACCCCACAGGTGCTGCGGATCCTGAATCGGTATCACCTCCATGCAGCATTCTTCATGGTGGGCGTGAACATAGAAAAGAATCTGCCAGTAGTCAAACAGGTGTTCCATGATGGCAATCTTATAGGCAATCATACCTTCGACCATCATAACTTAGCGGAATGCTCTCCTCAACGCGCCTTTATGGAATTGTGACTAACTCGCCTGCTCATCGAGAGCATTACGGGACAGAGCACGATCCTGTTCCGTGCGCCATACAATGCCGATAGTGATCCTTCAGGCAGGGATGAGCTTCTTCCTATTGCCGATGCACGTAAGCAAAACTATTTGTTTGTCGGGGAGAGCATCGATCCGGAAGATTGGGAACCAGGTATTACTGCTGATCAGATCTTTAACCGAGTGGTCAAAGGGGTTGAGAACGGCAATGGTCATATCATCTTGTTGCATGATGCGGGAGGAACCACCCGCAAGGAGACCATTAAGGCATTGCCTCGTATCATCGATTACTTACAGGCACGAGGCTATCGTTTTATCACCCTTCCGGAATATCTCCATCGTCCGCGTCAAATTCTTATGCCTGCGGTGGAAAAAGGGAAGGAGTATTATGCTATGAAAGCAAACCTCACGTTTGCAGAAGGACTTTATTATTTCGGCAATTTCGTTTCCGCCCTCTTTATCGTCTTTCTTATCCTCGGAATCGGCCGGTTGTTGTTCATGCTTGCCCTCGTGATAAAGGAAAGGCGCAAGAACAGGGCTCTGCCGAATACGCTCCCCGCTGATCCCCCCTTGGTAACGATCATTGTCCCAGCGTATAATGAAGAAGTGAACGCCGTGAATACCCTTAGGAACCTTCTGAAACAGGACTATCCCAATTTCAATATAGTCTTTGTCGACGATGGCAGCAAGGATGCGACCTATCAGAAGGTAAAGGATGCTTTTGAGGGACATCCTCGGATGCAGTTACTTACGAAACCTAATGGGGGGAAAGCGTCGGCACTCAACTATGGGATTCGTCATACCGATGCTGACTATGTCGTTTGCATTGACGCTGACACGCAACTCTATCATAATGCAGTGACAATGCTCATGCGTCATTTCTTTGCGGATACAAAAGGTGAGACTGGTGCCGTGGCAGGGAACGTGAAAGTAGGAAACCAAGTGAACATGCTCACTCGCTGGCAGGCGATTGAATATACTACCAGCCAGAATTTCGATCGTCAAGCCTATTCTGCCATCAATGCCATCACTGTGGTACCTGGTGCTATTGGATGTTTTCGCAGGCGTGCCATCCTCGATGCAGGTGGGTTGACCACGGATACGCTTGCCGAAGACTGCGACCTGACCATGCGCATCTTGAAGGCAGGCTACAGGATAGAGAATGAGAATCATGCCATAGCCATGACTGAGGCTCCGGAAAAACTAAAACAGTTTATGAAGCAACGTACCCGTTGGAGTTTTGGAGTCATGCAAACCTTCTGGAAGCACCGTGGTGAAATGTTCGTGCGGCGGTATAAAGGGTTAGGGATGTGGGCATTGCCCAACATGCTCGTTTTCCAGTTTATTGTCCCAACATTCTCTCCTTTGGCAGACATATTGATGATTATCGGCTTGTTCTCTGGGAGCATAGCAAAAGTATTACTGTATTATCTCATCTTCTTGTTGGTTGATGCCAGCATCTCTATCATGGCATACCTCTATGAGCATGAGAAGCTTTGGGTGCTTCTCTGGATCATCCCACAGCGCCTCTGCTACCGTTGGATCATGTATGTCGTGCTTTTCCGTAGCTATTTGAAAGCCATGAAGGGAGAACTCCAGCAGTGGGGTGTGCTAAAGCGTACGGGAACCGTGAAGAATATCTGACTCTGTGCATCAAAAACTTTGTAAAAGTAGTCTTTCATATAGAAAATTTCTGTAATTTTGTCCACCGTGATCATGAAAATCTTGTTATGAATCGCATGTTAAAATTAGAACATAATATGAAAAAATTACTCTTGACAGTCATGTCGCTGATGGTTGTCTTCGGCATGCAAGCCCAGCGAATCTTCGTGGGCTCTTACAATATTCGTTATAACAATCCTGATGATGTGGCAGAGGCTAATGGGTGGAAGCAACGTTGCCCGAATATCTGTGATCAGATTAATTTTGAGCAACCCTTGGTCTTCGGTGCCCAGGAGGTATTGCACGACCAGCTTGTTGACCTTCTGGCAGGTATCCCCCAGTATCGCTATTTGGGAGTGGGGCGAGAAGACGGTAAAGAGAAGGGGGAATATGCAGCGATCTTTTATCAAAACGACCGTTTAGAGGTCCTAAAAGATGGGTACTTCTGGCTCTCTCAGACACCACATGTCCCTTCGAAGGGATGGGATGCTGCCTGTGAGCGTATCTGCACGTGGGGACTCATTAAGGACAGGGAGACTAAGTTGAAGTTCTTCTTCTTCAACTGCCATATGGATCATATTGGGGTTGTGGCACGTAGAGAGAGTGCAAGGATGATCATCGACAGTATCAAGGCTATAGGAAAGGATATGCCGGTCATTCTCACAGGTGACTTCAATGTCGACCAGCACGATGAGATTTATAAGATCTTCTCAGAGTCTGGCATCCTAAAGGATACTTATGCCAATGCCCAGCAACGAATGGCTCCTTGTGGTACCTTCAATGGGTTCATGCAGGACCGTCGGGACAACGACCGTATCGATCATGTATTTGTGTCACCGCACTTTACGGTCGAGCATTATGGGATCCTCACTAACAGCTATTGGTTGGGGAATACCCGGAGAAACCTTTCCGACCATTATCCCGTGTTCGTGAAATTGAATTGGAAGAAATAGTTGGCTTCTCCACTCACCTTTTCTCGCCATGGCAGAGCTCAGGCAAGCTCGGCTCTGCTCTTTTGGCTTAACGAAAAGGTTCCATAACGTTGCGGATTCGTGAAAGAGTAACATGCCTAACAAGACAGTACCCACAGCACCGATCCCCGTCCAAACTAATCTGGGATTAGAGGCAGATTAGCGTTACCTTAGGGGTAGGGTAGCATTGTCAAGTCTATAAGCAAGGGCAGTAGGAATCTTTTTCTAACAAAAAAGCGTTGGTATTCTTGGTCTTAGCGTAGAAAAAGAGTAACTTTGCCGTATGATCATAAGAAACAAGGTAGATGGTAAGGAGAAAGGAGGGATTTGAGGGAGAACGTTTGATCTCGCTTTCAGAACGAGAGTTGGAGAAATACGCTGAAGATCCTTTTATTGGAAACTTATACTTGCGGAAGATAGGCTTCCTTCCGCATGCGAAATACCATTTTGTTTCGAAAGAAAAGGGATGTGATTATTACATTCTCCTTTACTGTGTGAATGGAAAAGGATGGTATCAGGTACATGGCAAACGCCATTTACTCCATCGCAACCAATTTGTGATCCTTCCTGCCCATGTGCCCCATTCCTATGGAGCTGACGATGCCGACCCTTGGAGCCTCTATTGGATACATTTCCGGGGAAAGATGGCATCGCAGTTTATGATGCCTAATGATGAGCCCGGATTAATAGAGCCCTCGGAAAAGTCGCGTATTCAGGTCCGCATCAATATCTTTGAAGAACTTTATCATTCTTTTACCTTTGCCTATCTTAAGAAGTTCATGCAATATACAAGTTCCTGCTTGTATTTGTTCCTTTCTACCTTTACGTTGTTGGAACCTTTCCGGCACGTTACCTACCAGCCTTCAGACAAGTCTTTTTCAGCTAAGGTTTCACATTACATGTTGGAGAATATACATGAGAAGCTAACCCTTCATCAATTGGCATCCTATTTTCACTATTCATCTTCTCATTTCTCCATGTTATTTCGGAAAGAGACGGGCGCATCTCCCATTGATTATTTCCTTCGCCTGAAAATACAGAAAGCATGCCAATATATAGAATTATCGGATATGAAACTTTATGAGATCTCTACGGCATTGGGGTTCGAGAGTCCTACCTATTTCTCCCGCCTCTTCACCAAGTACATGGGCATCCCGCCTACAGCCTATCGTTTACGTGAAAATTCGTAAGATAGTATAACGAAATCGTAATCATTCCTCGCCTTTTCTCCGTCTTAATTGTTTACTTTTGCACCGAATTGAGATCCATGAAGGACCATCTTTTTGGGAATTTGGCTTTACACCTTTATTATATATAGCATGAAGTACATTCAGTTCTTACGGAAATTAGGGGCAGCCATATTGCTGTTTTCTTGGAGTCAGGTGATATTTGCCCAGTATACATTGCGTGCAGACGATACGAAGATTGTTATTGGCAAGAATGGACATATTGTCTCTGTAGAGGCAGGAGGTAAGGAGATCCTGGCAAAAGGAGAGAATCCCTTAGTGACTGGATGTGTTGCAGGAAAGGTCGTGCTGCCAGTATCCATGACCTCTCAAGGTAATCTCTTGAAGGTAAAGATGACGGATGGAAGCATGGTACAGTTGCGATGCCAATCCGGGAAGGCTTGTGGGACCATGGAGGTGATGAGTGTACCTGACAAATATGCCGCCTTGGTTTTTGGTCCTTTTGCAGTTAACATTCATGACATTGTGGGAGATGTCATTGGTGTGGCACAAGGTGAGGGCGTTGCCTTCGGCATCCAAGCATTGAATATCAAGACAATGGCAGGAATACCTTCTGATTATATAGATGCCATGAAGCAGTATTTTGATAATAAGGGTAGTCAGGCTGAGCTCTCAACAGGTACCATAGAGACTTTCCGCTTGGCAGCCGTCGATCGCGGCAACAGTACATTGTTCCAGTTTTTCTGTCGTAACCGTAGCAAGAAAAGCTACAGGGAAGTAAATCATCTGAAAGGGTCAATGGTGGAACCTGTCTCTGGTCCTGATGGACTTATCAAAGGTGCTAAACTTGCTTTCTTTGGATGCAGGCAATCGGAAGCCTTGAATCGTATTGGAGCAATAGAGGTAGAGCAGGGGCTCCCTCATCCCATGTTTGGAAAGGAGTGGGGGAAGACGGCACAAGCTTCGATGAAATCATATATGATTACAGACTTTGGCGAGGACAATCTCGACTTCGTTCTTGGGAAGGCGAAGATTGCAGGCTTTGAGTATATCTATCATCCTGGACCGTTCAAGGACTGGGGGCATTTCCATTGGGAAGAGTCGTTTACCAAGAATGGAGATGAAGGCGTGAAAGCGATGGTCGACCACGCCAAAGAACAAGGTATCAAGATAGGAGTTCATACCCTGTCGAATTTCATGACGACCAATGATGCTTATGTTACACCTGTCCCCTCACGCCACCTACTTAAACAAGGTGCACTAACCCTAACTGGAGACCTGACAGCAGCGCAGAAAGAAATCGTCATACAAAAATCAGGATTGTTTTCGATCCCAATGACTTTAAATGCCATGCAGGTCGACAATGAGTTGATTACTTATGGAACAGTAGAGGAGCAAGGTGATAAGATGATCCTAAAGAATTGTGTGCGAGGAGCCTTTGGCACTAAGGCAACTGCACATGTAAAGTCAGCCCCCCTTTATAAGCTATGGGATTATCCCTATACCCTCTTTCCAGACATTGAGTTGCAAGACCGTTTTGCTGACCGTTTAGCAGAGATCTTCAATAAGACAGGGATAGCCCAGACTTCTTATGATGGTTTGGAAGGTTGTCGTTATACCGGTCATGAGGACTATGCCACGGCTCGTTTCGTCATGCGGATTTACCAGCAATTGAACCACAATGTGCTGAATGATGCCAGCAATCTCAATCACTTTACGTGGCATGTTCACACGCGTATGAACTGGGGTGAGCCATGGGGCGAGGCAATGCGTACGGCTCAAGTCGAGAATCGTATTAAAAACCAACAGTTCTTTCGCCGTAATCTCTTCCCCCGTATGCTGGGATGGTTCTTGATTCGTCTTGCCGATCGTAAGTTCGAATGCTCTACCCTTGAGGATTTGGAGTGGGCCTTGTCAGAGTCGGCAGGCTTCGATGCTGGTTACGCGATGACCATAGACTTGAATACCCTGAAGAAGCATGGGCAGATCGATACCTTATTGCGCGCAATCAAGAACTGGGATCTTCTTCGCGAGCATCATGTTTTTACGGAAGCACAAATGGAGCAGCTAAGAGACCCTAAGACAGAATGGCATTTGGAGAAGACTAGGGAAAAGAGTTTTTCCCTTTATCCTCTTTACATCTCAAAATATTTCCACTGCGATTTAGGAGAATTACAGCCAGGTCAGCCGAGTGGCTCCGATTGGTCGTGGGACAGTCCCTATGCTGGCCCCTTCGCCCTTCGCTTGAAGGTAGAAGGAGGAAAGATAGCCAATCCCGCCTTCCATACCAATTCTGGCATCGTAAAGTTCCCTTGTACAGTTGACGATGGTCAGTATCTCCTCTATACGTCCGATGGAAAGGCACAGGTCACGGACAAGAATTACAATGTCATTTCCGTGGTGAACGCTCAAGGCAATGCAGCCCTGCCCCAAGGCAATTCGGCAGTATCCTTCTCTTGTGACAAAATAGGATCTGGAACCCCGTTGGTAACCGTGCGTTATATCACTCGTGGCAATCCGGAGACATTGAAGTTAAAATAAATATAGTTGTCGAATATAAGAAAGGAGGTGAGCTATCAACAAATATCCTTAAAGACTTTAGGCGATCCTTACAATAACTCTTTGGTCATAAGGGCTAATGGGATTAGCTTACTATATATTTACCTGCGGACTTTTATACCTATTTTATTTGTAATTTAATAACAAACAACAAAATTCTAATGAAGAACATAACAAAAATCGTGCAAAAGCCATGCTATTATAGCATGTTCTTTTTCTTATGCCTATTGTTGCTTCCAATAGGTACTCATGCTCAGAACGTTGTAAATAGCGAAAAAATAACGGGTGTTGTCCTTGATGAAGGAGGTGAACCTGCTATTGGAGCTACGATCGTTGAAAAAGGGACTAATAATGCTACGGTAACTGATGTGAATGGGAAGTTTACCTTGCATGCAAATCCCAAGAGCAAACTTATTGTCTCCCATATAGGTTTTGCGGACCAAGAAGTCCCTGTGAGCCAAGCTGGGCGTATCATTCTGAAACGAATATCTAAGGAGTTGTCTGAGGTTGTGGTACAGTAAGGAAAACCGACTTTAGCCGTAAAGATTGTTTTGCATTTGCCAGTGTTGGGCTACATGGAAGCAACTGTTCATAGTAAGCCTGGAAAAATTCTTTCTAATGTGAGTAAGGTAACAGCAAAGTTATCGCATAGCACCAATCCACGAGTGAATGATTTTATTATAAAGATGGATCCTAAAACTGGGGAAGTGCTGAAGGAATGGGATCTTGTCCAGATGTTGGATTCTGCTCGATATGGCCTTACGGATACAGGATCAAAAAAATAAAGTTTGAGCAAACAGCTTCCAATTGGGCACATGCCAATGGAATCATTCAGATAGGGAGTGACTATCTGGCAACAGCCAGATATCAAGGAATTTTCAAATTTAATGATATGGGAGGCGTCAAATGGATTATTTCTCCTCATAAAGGATGGAGAATGAAATATAGGAATATATTGCTCACTCCCCTACATAAGGATGAAACACCAATTACGGATAAAGATGTTATTGATGGAACTAAGGGATGTAGTGATTTCGAATGGCCTTTGGGGGGTACATGATGCAGTCCTTTTGCCAAATGGTCATTATATGGCATTTGACAATGGATATGGAAGATATTTCACAATGATACCAAAAGAAGGTCAAAATCATTTCAGCAGGGCTGTTGAATATGAGGTAGATGAAAAGAATATGACAGTACGTCAAATATGGGAATATGGACGAGAGAGAGGAGAATCTTTTTATGCTCCGGCGCGTTCTTCTACTAAATATATGCCCCAAACAGGTAATAGATTGATTGGCTCTGCCATGCTTAATGATTTTGGAGGAGGAAAGTATGGCGCGCGTATCGTAGAGCTAAATCCTGAGACCAACGAAGTCTATTATGAAGTAGAATTGGAAGATGCGATATTCCAACGCGTATTGAGGATGCCTTTGTATCCAGATGGACTATAAGAGTTTGAATATATTCTTTTCTCTCTATTCTTCTCCTTAAAACGCATCATGCGTTTATGATAAAACCTAAAAAGTAGATGCAGGTACTAAAAAGTAATGGGAAATAGTGCTTGCATCTACTTTTTTTGTATTTTTGCAATTGTCTTTAAACGAAAATACAATGAAAGAAGTAGGCCTGGAGTATTTATATCGACAGCAGGGGCAATGCTTGTACTGTATCTTAATCTTATCATATCCCTTATATAGTGTATCAGAAGAATGAGTATATGAAATGTTCGAAAGAAAAAATAGGATGGATCATGGTGCTTTGCTTTGCCATACTCCAATTGCTTTGTCTATTGATTTGGGGGTATACTCCCTATCCTGATAGCAATGATTATTTGCCTTTGGCAAGGCAGAGTGTGCTTGAGCATGGCATCTATCCTACAGCAAGCCAAATGCATGAATTACCTTTTATTTGGAACTTAGGGGCTATCAATACTTTGGTAGGCAGTTTGTATGCTTTCCATTCTGTTTATCCCGTACATATCCTTTATATTCTGATGAAAAGCATCTCAGTATGGTTGGTCTTCCAAATTGCCAAGCATCTGACGAATGATACAATAGCTTTTATTGCTCTATGTGTTTATGTATTGTACCCTGCCAACTATGGAGAGGCTAATTCTTTCCTAAGTGAAGTTCCATTTACCTTTTTTACTTTGCTTTCTGTCTATATGTTTTTGAAGGAAAAGTATATGGCTTGTGGCTTATGCCTTGCTATAGGCAATTGGTACCGTCCCCTGTCTTTAGTCTTGTTGGCTATCCTTATCCTGCTTGTTGTTTATCAGAAGAAGAGGCATTCCTTTCAATATATTGGTCGTATCGTGGGCGTGTACCTATTCTTCAATATTTCAGTAGGATTTGTTAACTATCATAATACGGGCAGATTCTTTTCACAAGCACACACTGGATGGATGAATTTGATGCGGCATTCTTGGATAAATGATCAGAATAAAGAGGCGGATTATGCTTTGTTTGAGCACCATCATCCCATGTATGTCCCCAATGATAATTGCATCGATCCTATCACAAGAGACCATGTTTGGAGGGATCACTTCTTTATATGGCTATCCAACAATAAATTGGAATATCTTCGGCAGATGCCATATAAGTTAGTGAAAACTTACATATCCGACAATACTACATTTTGCACGTTCTTGCAGGATAAAAAAGACAGCCCCTATCTCTATAGTAAATTGAGTATGATAACTTTAGTGAAGGAGTTTCCCCAATATACCGTACTACAATGGCTCGTGGTCTACAATCTGATGTATTATTATGCTTTTTTACTATTGGCTGCCATTGGTGCTTATCTATTATTGCGAAAGAGGGAAGTATTCAACTTCATCTTGCTATTTGGCATGGTTCTTCTCTATACATTGTTTATCATTATCATCGCTGGTAAAGGAGAATCAAGATTCCATATCCCTCTGATGCCTTATTTTATCATCTTAGCATCCATAGCCATCTTTGGTCTAAAAATAAGAAGAGGAAAGAGAACATGAGAACGGAGGTTGACCGGTTGAGATCTGAACATACCTTAACTGCTGATGGGTATCAGTCGCTACTATGCGCTGACAAAGAGACGGAAAGGTATTTGTTCCAGAGTGCCCGTGAAGTGGCAAAGGAGATCTTTGGAAATAAAATCTTGATCCGAGGGCTCATCGAAATCAGTAATTGTTGCCGTAACGATTGCCTGTATTGTGGGATTAGGAAAAGCAATCTTCATCTTCACCGGTATTCCTTGACCAAGGAAGAAATCCTGGCATGCTGTTGGAAAGGATACCAATTAGGTTTCCGTACCTTTGTCCTTCAGGGCGGTGAGCTGCCTGATAACCGTGATGAATGGATGGGCGACGTGGTAAGTGCCATCCACCATGATTTCTCCGACTGTGCCATTACTCTCTCATTAGGGGAGAAGAGTACGGCTACTTACGTCTATTGGAAGCAATGTGGGGCAAATCGCTACCTGCTAAGACATGAGACCCGTAATGAGAGGCATTATCGTAAACTCCATCCCCAAGAGATGTCATTGCGTCATCGACTCCAGTGCTTGCGCTCGCTAAAGGATTTGGGATACCAGACCGGGACAGGGATGATGGTAGGCAGCCCGTACCAGACTTTGCAAGAATTGGTTGAGGATATTCAATATATTCAACTCTTAAAACCAGAAATGATAGGTATTGGTCCTTTCATTCCCGCCCGTCATACTCCTTTCGAAGATTGGCATGCAGGAAGCATAGAACTGACTGCCCGTCTATATTCTATCTTCCGGTTGATGTTTCCCCATGCGCTTATTCCATCAACTACAGCGATGGCTTCGTTGTTACCGGAAGGAAGGAAAATAGGTATCCTTGCGGGTGCCAATGTGGTCATGCCCAATCTCTCTCCAAAAACTGTTCGCAATGCTTATTCTCTTTATGATCGGAAGGAAAATACGGGCATGGAAGCAGCAGAAGGTCTACATTTATTAGAAGAGGAACTCTCTACTATTGGCTATGAGATTGATTATGGCAGAGGAGATTATGGTCTTCATTGCCAAAACGGTGATGAAGATAAATAGTTAACCATATAACTATATTACTCTTCAATGTACGTATCATCTTATGGTGCTGATGGCTAAACGATTGACATTTTAGGTTGAGTGAGCCTGAATGCCTATGGGCAATTTGAGATTAAAGTTCTTCTTTATATGAAAAATTCCATCGAAAGTATGAGTTTCTCAGATTTAATGTTTATCTTTGCCAATGCGTGTTGATGGATTACTTTTTTCTTTTTGCACCAAAAGTTAGGTAATTTCCTCGGCATGAAAAACTGGGCAATTTATTGCCCGGGGACTGATCAATAATCTAAATGAAAAATGGTGCGGAATGATGGTCGAAAGAAACCTATTTACTTATATGAAGAAACAAATCATCTTTATCTTCTTGTGCCTGTTGTCGGTAGCCGCATATGCATCTTCCGACCGTGATGAGTTCATTTCTCAGCTTATGAGTCGTATGACTTTAGAGGAGAAGATAGGACAGCTCAATCTTTTGCCGGGTGGGGACATTGTCACTGGCAAGGTAATGGACAGCCCATTGGCCAAACTCGTTTCCGACGGTCAGCTTGGAGCAGTGCTGAGCATTCGTGACCCTGAGAAAATCAAGGCACTGCAACAAGTAGCGGTGAAGAAGAGTCGCTTGGGTATCCCATTGCTCTTTGGCTTTGATGTGATCCATGGCTTCCGAACAGTGCTGCCTATCCCGTTGGCGCAGTCGTGTAGTTGGGATACTACGGCTATCCGTCTTGGTGCGGCCATGGCTGCTTCTGAGGCGACCTCTCAGGGTATCAACTGGGAATATAGCCCGATGGTTGACATTGCCATTGACCCTCGCTGGGGACGTGTGGCTGAGGGTGCAGGAGAAGATCCGTTCTTAGGCAGTTGCATTGCCCGTGCCATGGTCGAGGGTATTCAAGGCAACTATAGTCCTCGCAATGCCATGGCCTGCCTGAAGCACTATGCCCTTTATGGAGCTGCTGAAGCTGGGCGAGACTATAACACGGTGGACATGAGCCATGTGCGCATGTATAATCAGTACTTCCCACCTTATGAAGCTGCAGTGAAGGCTGGTGTGGGGTCGGTCATGTCTTCGTTTAATTTAGTAGATGGCATCCCTGCTACCGCTAACGACTGGCTTATCAATGACGTTTTGCGCCGTCAATGGGGCTTTAAAGGATTCCTTGTTACCGATTATGGCTCGATTGGTGAGATGACTATCCATGGACTTGGTAACGCTGCGCGCTGCTCCGAGCTTGCGCTGAAGGCTGGGACTGACATGGATATGTGTTCTAATGCTTACGCCGCTCAGTTGAAGAAACTTGTTGAAGAAGGACGGATAAGTGAAGCAGATATCAATCAGGCTTGCCGACGCGTGTTAGAGGCAAAGTATACCTTAGGACTCTTTCAGGATCCTTATCGTTTCCTTGATGCTAAGCGCATGAAAACCGAACTCTATACCCCTGAGCATCGTAAGTTAGCGCGTGATATGGCTGCAGAGACATTTGTGCTGTTGAAGAACGAGGGCGATGTGCTGCCGCTCCGTAAACAGGGCACGATCGCTCTAATTGGTCCCCTTGCAGATGACCGCTCAAACATGGTGGGATGTTGGTCAACCGCTGACAAGCCTGAGTTGTATAGCACTCTGAAAGAGGCAATGCAGCGTGCCGTGGGCACGGCGGCTAAGGTAGTGTATGCACAAGGTTGCAACATCTATGATGACTCGACGATACAAGCGAATTGCTCATTTGGTCGACCCATCCCACGTGTTGATGCCACCCGTGCTGAGCGTGAGGCATTGCGAGTGGCTGCTGATGCCGACGTTATCGTCTGTGCTATGGGCGAGATGACGGAGATGAGTGGTGAGAGTTCTTCACGTGCTGATCTCAACCTTCCGGAAGCACAGATGCGGCTGTTGAGAAAACTTTGCGCTACGGGTAAGCCCGTCGTATTGCTCAACTTCGCGGGACGTCCCACCATCCTAAAGTGGGAGAGTGAGCATTGTCGGGCTATTCTCAACGTGTGGTTTGGTGGATCAGAGGCCGCTGACGCCATCTGCGATGTGCTTTTTGGCGACAAGGCTCCATCAGGTCGCCTCACCATGAGCCTGCCGCAGTGCATGGGTCAGATACCTATTTATTATAATCACCTGAACACGGGACGTCCTGTGGCTGAGGGCGCGAAGAAATATTATAAGTACCATAGCAACTACATCGATGTACGGAACGACGCACTCTATCCCTTTGGCTACGGATTGGGTTACACTACGTTCCGCTATGGCAAACCAGTGTTGGGTACTACGACCCTCACCCATGACGGGCAGACTACCGTCTCTGTCGTGGTGGAGAATACTGGTAAGCGTGATGGCTACGAGGTTGTCCAGCTCTACATCCATAATCCATCAGCGCAGATTGCCCGTCCAGTGAAAGAGCTAAAAGCTTTTCGCCGTATTCATCTCCAGTCTGGCGAGAGTCGCCGTGTCGACTTTGTCCTCACGCCCGACATGCTGAAATATAAGGATGTACAAGACCGGGATGTGCTTGATAGCGGTACTTACGATATTATGGTGGGATCGGACAGTAGTGACCATAACCTGCAAAAGGTCACATTGCAGGTTATCAGATAATTACAAAATGGTGTGGAATTAAGATAGACTATGTATAACCCAAAATCAGAACATGCAGAGGATTTTATCGACGACGGTGAGATCCTTGATACCTTGGATTACGCAGAGCGTAACAAAAACAATCGACCGTTGATAGAGGAGATTCTCCAGAAAGCCAGCAATTGCAAAGGGATTACGCACAGGGAGGCTGCGGTATTGCTCCTTTGTGAGGAGAAGGACCTGATCGGTCGTTGTTTCGTGCTCGCTAAGAAAGTGAAGGAGGCTTTCTATGGCAACCGTATTGTCCTTTTTGCTCCTTTGTATTTATCCAATTATTGTATAAACGGTTGCCTGTATTGCCCGTATCACTATAAGAACAAAACGATTACACGCAAGAAACTGACGCAAGAGGAGATACGGAAGGAAGTCATTGCCTTGGAAAATATGGGGCATAAACGTCTTGCCATAGAGTCAGGTGAGGATCCTGTCCATAACCCTTTGGAATATATCTTGGAATCTATCCGTACCATTTATGCTACAAAGTCGGGCAATGGGGAGATCCGGCGTGTCAATGTAAATATTGCCGCTACAGACGTAGAGAGCTACCGACGGCTAAAAGCAGCAGGAATTGGTACTTATATTCTCTTTCAAGAGACTTACAACAAAAAAAATTATGAGGAATTGCATCCGACCGGTCCTAAAAGCAACTATGCCTACCATACAGAGGCCATGGATCGTGCCCAGTTAGGTGGCTGCGACGATGTAGGCATTGGAGTCTTATTTGGGCTGACTACCTATAAGTACGACTTTGTAGGGCTGCTCATGCATGCTGAGCATTTGGAAGCACGCTTTGGAGTAGGGCCACATACTATTAGCGTTCCACGAATATGCCCAGCAGAGGATATCTCCTTGGAGGATTACCCCAATACTTTGCCAGATGATATCTTTATCAAGATCGTTGCTATCATCCGTTTGGCAGCTCCATATACGGGGATGATTATCTCCACACGCGAGTCACAAAAGGTGCGGGAGAAGGTTTTGGAATTGGGCGTCTCACAAATCAGTGGGGGCAGCCGCACAAGTGTAGGAGGATATACGACACCGGAACGACATGACGAGACGGCCCAGTTTGATGTCAGTGACTTGCGTTCACTTGACCAAGTGGTATCTTGGCTGTTTGACATGAAGCATATTCCAAGTTTCTGTACAGCTTGTTATCGTGCAGGTAGGACGGGTGACCGTTTCATGGCATTGGTAAAAGCCGGGAAGATAGGTCATTGTTGTACTCCAAATGCCCTCTTTACCCTGAAGGAATACCTCATTGATTATGCGGAACCTGATACTCGCAGAAAGGGGGAGGAGATGATTGCCCGAGAGGTGGCGAATATTCAGGAACCAAATATACGCCGGTTGACAATCCAGTATCTGAAAGAGATTGAAGCGGGACAGCGCGATTTCAGGTTTTAAGCCCCATCAAGATATACGCAGATGAATGTATGTTCCGACTTAAACCATACTCCTTCAGCCAACCGGTTGCATATAACCTTGTTTGGGCGTAGGAATGTAGGCAAATCTTCCTTGCTCAATGCACTGACAGGACAGCAGGTAGCAATTGTCAATGCTTTGCCGGGAACAACCACCGATCCAGTCAGCAAGGCGATGGAACTTCCTGGTATCGGAGCATGCTTGCTTACAGATACGGCAGGATTTGATGACAAAGGTAAAATTGGTGAGCAAAGGATCAGAAAGTCCAGACTTTGCCTGCAAATGACGGATCTTGCCATTTTAGTGGTTGCGCCCGTAGGGAAATCCATCTCTTTTGAGGAAATGTGGACGGGATATGAACAGAAATGGATAAAAGAATTTCATGGATTGCAAATTCCTTGCATGATTGTTGTCAATAAATGTGATCAAATCGGAAGCGTAGGAAAGTTCACAAAAGCGTTACAGAAGGTCGTGTCTTGCCCCGTGATGGAAGTCTCTGCCCTAACCCATGAGGGTATAGACACTCTTCGAAAGGAAATGATTCGTCATCTCCGACAGATAAAAGATGATCAGCCCTCACTCCTGCAGGGAATGGTCGAAGATGGCAATATAGTCATGTTGGTGATGCCACAGGATATTCAGGCTCCGGAAGGACGGTTGATCTTACCCCAAGTGCAGACGATTCGTGCTTTGTTGGACGAGCGATGTACCGTGGTATGCTGTACAACTGACAGGATGTTGGACAGTTTGTCTCATCTGACCTCTGCTCCCCATTGGATCATTACGGATTCTCAGGATTTTGCACCTGTGTATAAGATGAAACCTAAGGAGAGCAAACTTACCTCCTTTTCCATTCTCATGGGAGCCTGTAAGGGTGATCTGCAAACTTTCCGGGAGGGTGCCAGGGCGATTGACAGTTTGACGGAGCATTCCCATGTACTGATAGCGGAAGCCTGTACCCATGTCCCACAGGCTGAGGACATCGGAAGGGTTAAAATACCAAGACTCCTTCGAGAAAGAATCGGGGAAAGCCTTCAGATAGACATCTGCTCCGGTTCTGACTTTCCCCGTGATCTATCAATTTACCAACTCATCATCCACTGTGGTGGATGCATGTTCAACCGGAGGTTCATGTTATCCAGAATCAATCTTGCGAAAACCTATCACTTACACCTAACAAATTATGGCTTCGCCATAGCAAGACTCTTACAGTTGCCACTTGATTTCTGATTCCTCTCGCTTATGGCTGTTCAATCTTTTGTTTCAGCAAGGATTTTGCGAATATCCTGAGGTTGCAGTCTTCCATACACTTTCTCGCCTATCATGATGACTGGAGCCAGTCCACATGCCCCGACACATCTTAGGCAATCAAGTGAGAATTTACCATCGGGAGTAGTCTGTCCTACCTCAATATTCAGTGCACGCTTTATTTCCTCCAATAATTTATCACCGCCTCGCACATAACAAGCTGTTCCCAAGCAAACTGATATGGGATGCCTTCCCTTGGGAGCCATCGTAAAGAAGGAATAAAAAGTCACGACACCATACACCCTCGACGCAGGGATGCCCAGCTTCCTGGCAATGATGCGTTGCATCTCTTCTGGTAAATAGCCTGCTAATGACTGTGCCTCATGCAATATATTGATTAACTCACCAGGCTGATTTCCATATTTGTCGCATATCTTTTCTGTTTCTTCAACAACAGAACAAGCTAATTTCATCTCAGACATAGGCTTACGGTATTTTGATTTTGCTTTATGATAACTGGTTCCACATTCTCTTAGAGAAGATCAAAACTTACTTGATACTTTTGTCAGAATAATGAGTATGCAGCAGATGTTCTGCCTTTTCACTGAGAGGATGCCCAAGATACTCCCGATAGAGTTGCTGGATATCAGGATTTTCATGACTTTTCCGGATATGTTTTCCTTTGTCTTCATCATAGAGAGCACGCTGACGTGCCTGAATGATATGAATATCGCCATGATGATAAGGTTGTCCGGCACCACCGATACATCCTCCTGGGCATGCCATGACCTCCACAACATGGTAGGGGAGGTCCCCTTTACGGAGCTTATCCATGATCTTTCTGGCGTTGCCAAGTGTATGGACGACACATACTTTAAGAGGAAAGTCGTTCATATAGATGGTTGCATGCCGGATTCCTTCCATGCCCCGTACCTCTTCTAAGTCGATCCGTTGTAACTCTTTGCCCGTAAATGACTCGTATACTGTGCGCAGGGCCGCTTCCAATACGCCTCCTGTAGTACCGAAGATAACACCGGCACCTGATGATTCTCCTAAAGGACTGTCGAAATCACTGTCTTCTAAGCGGGAAAAGTCGATGTTTGCCCGTTTAATAATTCGTGCCAGTTCTCGGGTAGAAATTGAATAATCTACATCCGGACAGCCTTCAGTCTGAAACTCAGGTCGTGTGCACTCGTATTTCTTTGCAAGGCAAGGCATGATCGAGACGACAACAATCTGCTCACGTGGGATCCCCATCTTCTCAGCCCAATAGCTTTTGGCGATACTTCCAAACATTTGTGCAGGTGACCGTGACGTGGAAGGATAATCAAGCATATCGGGAAACTCATGTTCGCAGAGGTTTATCCATGCAGGACAGCAAGAGGTCATAATGGGGAGTCGGACCGTTTTGTCATTTCTTAAGAACCGTTTGATTCTTTCCAAGATCTCAGCACCCTCTTCCATGATCGTGAGGTCTGCTGCAAAGTCGGTGTCGAAGACATAGTCAAATCCGATATTCCGCAGGGCGGTAGCCAGTTTCCCTGTTACGATCGTACCTGGTTCCATGCCAAACTCTTCTCCCAATGCTACACGAACGGCAGGAGCTGGCTGAGCAATCACAACCTTGTCTGGATTTGCCAAATCGTCCATTAGCCTGTCAGTGTCATCATGTTCGGTCAAGGCGCCAGTAGGACATACTGCTACACATTGCCCACAGTAAGTGCAATTCGTGTCTGCCATCATCAGGTCGAAAGTTGGGGCAATTGTCGTATTGAACCCACGGCGTATGGCTCCCAAAACGCCGACAGATTGAACATCGTTACACATGCTCTCGCACCGGCGGCAATACACGCATTTATCCATATTGCGAGTGATGGAGACCGTTTGCTCATGCTTTCTTGGAGACATTTCCCCACCGGCAAAAGGCATTTCACGAATGTTAAACTGCATCACAAGCCGTTGCAATTCGCAATCACTACACTTTGGACAAGTCAAGCAGTCGTTGGGATGGTCTGACAGCATTAGCTCGGCAATGGTCTTCCTTGCCCTAATCACACGTTGAGAATGTGTATTTACTACCATGCCTTCTGTACACACAGTCTCACATGAGGGAGCAAGATTTCGCCTGTGTTCTACTTCCACTACGCACAGCCGGCAAGAAGCTGGACGATTTTGTACGCAGGTGCCTTTCATATCAATGTGACATAACCTGGGGATATGGATGCCTACCTGTTCTGCAGCTTCCATAAGGGTTGTCCCCCTCTCGACACTGATGGGATGACCGTCGATGGCCAAGTGTATCTTATTTATTTCCATATCGATTGCAATTAATAGACGGAGATAGCATGAAACTTACAACGCGACATGCACATGCCGCATCGGATACAGAGTGCAGGGTTGATGACGTGTGGAGCTCGAACACTACCGATGATGGCATTGGCAGGACAATGGCGCGAACAAGCACCACAACCCTTACAGGCTCCAGGATCAATAGAGTAGGTGAGAAGGGCCTTACATCGCCTGGCCCGGCAATGGTGCTGTTGGACGTGCTCTTCGTATTCTTCCCAGAAATTATTGAGTGTTGACAAAACCGGATTTGGGGACGTTTGCCCCAGTCCACAGAGAGCTGTGTCCTTAATGGTCTCGCTCAATGTCTTTAGCCGTTGCAAGTCGCTTATGCTTCCTTTCCCTTCTGTGATCCTAGTCAGGACTTCCAAGAGTCGCTTATTGCCGATGCGGCAAGGTGTGCACTTCCCACAGGATTCCCCGACAGTAAACTCCAAATAGAATCTTGCAACAGATACCATGCAATCATCTTCGTCCATAACGATCATCCCCCCAGACCCCATCATTGAGCCAGCAGCCGTGAGGTGTTCATAGTCAATGGGCGTATCGAGATGTTGCTCTGTCAGGCACCCTCCCGATGGTCCTCCAGTTTGCACTGCCTTGAACTTTTTTCCATTCTTTACCCCGCCACCAATGTCATAGATAATTTCGCGTAAGGTTGTACCCATGGGTACTTCAATTAGTCCTACATTATTGATTTTCCCTGCCAAGGCAAATACTTTGGTTCCCTTGGAAGTTTCGGTGCCGATAGATGAGAACCACGATGCGCCCCGCGTCAGAATAATAGGGATATTGGCAAGTGTCTCAACGTTATTCACGTTTGTGGGCATCCCACGGTAACCAGATTCTGCGGGGAAAGGTGGCTTCAGCGTAGGTTCGCCACGTTTTCCTTCCATGGAATGGATCAGGGCTGTTTCCTCCCCGCAGACAAAAGCCCCAGCTCCATAGCGGATCTCGATGTCAAAGTTGAAAGTAGAACCGAGTATGTCATCTCCCAACAAGCCTAGATTCCGAGCTTGCTGTATGGCGATCTTTAGCCTACTGACAGCCAAAGGATATTCAGCCCGGATATAGATCAGCCCGCGAGTGGCACCAATGCAAAACCCGCAGATCGTCATTGCTTCCACGATGGAGTTTGGATCCCCTTCCATAATAGAACGGTCCATAAAGGCACCGGGATCCCCTTCATCAGCATTACATACTACGTATTTTTGTTCACCTTGATAAGAGCGTGATAACTCCCATTTCTTTCCTGTCGGAAAGCCAGCACCGCCACGCCCTCGCAATCCAGACCTCTTGATTTCTTCTATTACCTTTTCTGGATCCTGGTCTCTCAATACCTGTTGAAGAGCACGATAGCCATCGCGCGCAATATACTCAAAGATGTCCTCTGGATTGATCATCCCACAATTACGCAAGGCGATACGCATCTGCTTACGATAAAAATCCATGTGCTTGGAGTCACTCACTTCATGAGAAGTCTTTGGATCAACGTAAAGCAAGCGGTTCACACGACGACCTCCTATAATATGTTCCGTGACCAGTTCCTCAGCATCCTCAGGCTTTACCTGTACATAGAATGTATTATCTGGGATCATCTTCACGATGGGACCTTTCTCGCAGAAACCGAAGCATCCCGTTGCCACTACATCTACCTGATTCTCAATCCGGTGAGCAGCAATTGATTGTCTCAGGTTCTCTACGATCTTCCGACTGTCAGAAGCATGACAGCCAGTGCCTCCGCAACAGAGAATTTGGAGATGTTCCGCCCCTCTGTTTAATCCCGAGCAGTCTTGTGAGACCTGCTTGCAACTCATCTCGCGCAAATCCAGTCTCCTTTGCGCTTGGAGTCGGATAGAGCTTAGTTTGTCATGGGTCAATTTATTCATATTGGTAATAGGGTATATATGACTTTAGAGTTAATAATGCTAAATGCTGCAAATATAGGCAAAAGATCAATTCCTTCCAAATAAAAATCGACTTTTCTGGAAGAATATGCAAAGAAAATGCCTCTTTTGAGGAATTCTCTGTGAAAAATAAAAGGTATTTATTTTACCAAGACCTTACACAAGTCACGTTGCAGGACGCGAGCATCGAGGACGGACATTTCGCTATCCATAATGGAGAAGGCGAGCATGTGCCCGTTGCTACCCTTGCAATAGCCCGCGAGTGAGCTGATCCCGTAAGGATGGGACAGGGTTCCCGTTTTTCCTCTCACCTTGCCGCGGAGCTTGGGTTCCGAGAGTTCTGAACGCAGGGTTCCGTCTACACCGGCAATGGATAGGTTCCGGTATAAAACACCATAGATCAGCTTGTGCTGATAACCATAAATAAGAGCCTCTGTAAGAGCTTTTGGAGATAGATGATTATAAGTGCAGAGTCCACATCCATCGTGGATGACTAATGACGTATCCCGCTGCCCCAGGTCGTTTTTCAAAAAATGGCGCAAGTATCCAACACCTGCCACCGTAGGATGCTGATGTGGGTTGACACGATGTCCGATAGTATAAAGCAAGGATGTTGCTTGTGTATTGGAACTATTCTTCCACATTCTCTTAATGACCTTCTCGATGCCTCGATAAAAGCGGAAGATGCAATGGGATCCCTTCGGCACCTTGCCCATCACAACCTGACTGTCTGCCACGACAATGCCCTGATTGCGCAAGGCAGACCTTAGTTCCTTTTTAACCTTGGGGGCACCCTTGTAAAGAATGCCATAGCGTGAAAACGACAGGTCCCAAGGATACCAGTGCTGCTCGCTCTTGACAGGATCATGCAACAGCAGGTCGAGGTAAAGATGCCCCGTCAGTTTTCGTATTCCCTTTCGCTTCAGGGCTTTGGCAAACATAGACAAATCAGGCTCGTTCAACTGAGGGTCAAGATCCCCCTTGAAGGCAATATCACCTTCGAGTATTCCATCCCTTACCGATCCGCGTGTATAGATGGAAGTAGCATATTTATAATGTGTGCCAAGGATGTGCAAACCGGAAATTCCTGTGAGCAATTTTAGGCAAGACGCAGATGGGATCGAGACATTCTCGTGGAAGCCATACACTGGGCGATTAGCCGTCAGGTCGTAGACATACATGCCAAACTTGCCCTTCACACGTGGCTTGGACGCAAAGTCTATTAATCGGTTCTTCAGGCCTTGGTCAATGGGAATGGTAACGGTGCAATGGGCCGCCGTCTTTTTCTCTTCCTTTTCTTTGCTTCCACAACTGGCAATCAACAGTGTACCGGCGACCAGACATAATCCTTGAGTCAATATATATCGTAGTAACATGATGGCTTTTCTTCTTTTTATGGCTTGCAAAGTTAGTCAATTCTTTTAAGAAACCACTGTCAGGAAAGCTAAAGATCAGGAAAACAAGTCAAGAAAGGATAAAAAGCAAATAATAGGAGTTATGATAAATAAGAAAAAAGCTAAGTATCTCTCAGGCGCCAAGCGTTATACTTGATCCTGATAGATTGCTTTTAGATTGTCCATCCGATTATTATATTCGTTGATAATGTACTTTCTGGCACGTGAAAGATTCTCCGCAAGTTAAGGCATGCGCCTTGCTAAGCAGCAGCTCACGCATCTCTTCCATCCGATAGCTAAAGGCATCTGTTATTTACATCATTCATGTAAAAAACGCATGAATTCATTTTTTGTGACATAGAAAGCAAGAAAATTAGAGATAGAGGAAGAAGAATTCAAAAAAATATGTACATTTGTAGCGTTTAATCTTGATAAACGATATTCCATAATGAATACACAGCTATTTGAGCAAATCAAAAATGGAGATATAACGGCTTTCAACCTATTGTATAAAGAGTATTATCGGAAACTCTGTTATATCGCCCTCCATATCCTGCATGACAAGTCATGTGCAGAGGAGGTGGCTGATGATGTCCTTTTTTATCTGTGGGATCACCGGAAGGAAATCAAGAATGTCTCGATAGAAGGTTATCTGGTCCAGGCTGTTCGGCATGGTTGTATTAATCGTGTGCGGTCGGCTTATCATCAGAAACAAAAATTGTCAGACTCCATTATGGATGACCCTCCTTTTTTCCTTTCCTTGTTTGCAGATGATGATCCCTTGAAAGACCTGATTTCCCAGGAGCTGGAGCAAGCCGTAGATAAGGCGATTCATGAATTGCCAGAACAGGCAAGGAAGGTTTTCCTCATGAGCCGGACGGAGAAAAAGAAATATCAGGAAATAGCCGAGGAATTGGGTATTACGGTTCCTACAGTCAAATACCACATGAAGCATGCGCAAGACCAATTGAGGGAAGCACTCAAGAGATCACTGATCCTACTGCTCCTGCTTCACGGATTGTCTTGAGGCAATACAATTTTACATTTATCCAACTATACTAAATTCATTTTTAATTGCTTATATTGTTAGATGCAAACGAGAGAAATAAATATAGACAACCTGATTACCGCTTACATGGACGAAGAAATCAACAGTGAGCAGTTGTCAGAATTGAGAACATGGGCCTTTGCTTCCAAAGCGAACGAGGAATATGTCAGAAGCCGGATCAAGTTTCTTTTTGCCCTTGAGGTGAAGGAAAATCCCGCCGGCTTTGACTGTGCAAAGGGCATAGAGAGATTTTATCAGCATCTGTATGAGAAAGCGCCCATTGCCCCTCAACCCAGAGAGATCAGCTTTGGGCAGTTTATCCGTTCCAAATGGTTCCGGTATGTAGCCGCAGCCATACTCCTCCTGATAATTGCACTTCCCTGGGCAAGCTACCATATTACTTCCAACCAAGTCATCGGCAGTTTTGCACAGATGGAGATGAAGGCCCCAGAGGGATCTACCCTTGACCTATATTTGCCAGACAGCACAAATATACACTTAAACAGCGGGTCGCTGATTTCATACTCCCAGGGTTACAATATCAGTGATCGAAATGTCGCTCTTGATGGAGAAGCTTTCTTCAAGGTCAGGCACAATAAAGAACTGCCTTTCCGGGTGTTGACTGCAGAAATGGTCGTGGAAGATATAGGTACGGAATTCTTCATCCGCAATTACAGGGACGAAAATGAAGCTGTCGCAGGACTAATCAGTGGAAAGATCTCCTTAAGGAACCAGTTAGATAAGAGCCTGCCTGTAGAGATGTCAGCAGGCGACAAGGTCATCATTGATAAGAGCACAGGTAAGATGAAGCTCATGAAGCGTGCCGTCTCTCCTTCCACCACTTGTGATGACATCTACTTTGAAAACATGAACCTATATGATGTAGCTCAAATCCTTAGTCGTAGCTATGGTGTCAGCATCAAGGTCAGGGATAAAATCAAGGGCATAGGCTTCTATGGCTACTTCAACAGGAAGGAAGATGCTGTAGGGGATATTATTGATGCCATCTCTCGCAGCTGCCATATCCATTATAAGAAGGACAAGAATTCTTACTACCTTTATTAAACATGAATGAGAATGCGAGGAAAGAGAGACTGGAGCGTACGGTCTCTCTTTCTTATAAAAAAAGAAGGAGAACACTATACCTTTTAGGAAGTTCTTTGCTTGTATAGATAAGGACTATAATCAAATCAATTTTAACCTATGCAGAGTTTTTTAAAGAAAAGTACCTTATTAACAGGTCTGTTAGCATTTGGTCTCTTGCATCCTGTCTCTGCGCAGAATGTAACCTTCAATGCTAATCATGTGACCTTGAAATCAGCCATGGCACAAGTTAAGAAACAAACAGGCTACTCATTTGTTTTCAAGAACGGAGCCATTGCTAATCTGAAGAAAGTGGTGAACATTCATGCCTAGGATGCACCAGTCTCACAAGTTGTCGACAAAATGTTGTCCGGTGAGAACGTGTCTTACGAGATTCAGGGGAAGACCATCATCGTATATCGGAAAGATGGTGCCCAGCAAGTCAAGCAGACCCACGAGGGCAATAAAGGAACGCGTATCAAGGTGTCGGGGAGAATCCTTGACAGCAATGGCGATCCTATCATTGGTGCCACTGTCAAGCAAAAAGGATCTTCGAACGGAACCGTAAGCGATGTGAACGGCAATTTCTCCTTTGAAGCGCCAGAGGGCTCTACACTTGATGTTACTTATATTGGATATCAGTCCCAGTCACTGCGAGCAGTCGCGGGAAGAGAGATTACCATCAGTATGAAAGAAGACCAGGAATCGCTGAATGAGGTGGTTGTCATTGGCTATGGCTCTCAAAAGAAGAGCGATCTTACTGGTGGTGTCGTTTCTGTTAATGAAGAAAAACTGAATTTGGTTACTACCAATAACTTGATGGATCGACTTGTAGGACAAGTGCCAGGACTTACGATCACTACAGGCAATGCAGCTCCTGGACAAGACCAGTCAATCAGAATTCGTGGCGTTAATTCTTTGTCAGCCAGCAATACCCCATTAATTGTGCTCGATGGTATTCCTTATAGTGGATCATTAGGGGATATCAATCCAGACATGATCGAAAGTATGTCTGTGTTAAAAGATGCATCGGCAGCTGCCATTTATGGCTCTCGGGGTGCCAATGGCGTTATTCTTATCCAAACAAAAAGAGGAAAGGTCGGAAAAGCGTCAGTTACCTATAAAGGACAAATAGGTTTTGCAGAGACCGAACGCCGATTGAACATGATGGATGGGGATGAATATATCAAATATCTTCAAGATTACTATCATCTGAAAAACGGACTGGATTACTCGGAACTCACTCCAGAAAAGATACTTGGAGCTGATGAGTACGCAAATTATCAGGCAGGGAAACAAACTGATTGGCAAGATGTCGTTTTCCGAAAAGGATATGTCATGAATCATGAGTTAAGTATTTCTGGGGGTACAGAAAGCACAACATATATAGCCAATATCTCACGGTTGCAACAGGAAGGCGTTGAAGTACATACTGGATATAAACGTACCAGCGCCAATCTGAATATCACCCAAGACTTGAATAAATGGCTAAAGATTGGCATGAACA
This sequence comes from uncultured Prevotella sp., assembly GCA_905210845.1. Classification (GTDB taxonomy): domain Bacteria; phylum Bacteroidota; class Bacteroidia; order Bacteroidales; family Bacteroidaceae; genus Prevotella. The sequence continues at coordinate 24,615 of CAJLYG010000001.1, read as the reverse complement.
TGCAGGCAGTAGAAAAAGATAACAACAGCCGTAATCCCTATTTGGAAGCCGCTATCAAAATGAGTCCATGGTCAAGTGCCAAGGACGAGGATGGAAACATCATATTCTATCCCATGTCTCGTAATACCTTGTACTATAACCCTGTTGCCAATAGCAAGGGTATCAATGATAACAATGTCAGGAATATCTTTATTTCTTCCTTTGCTCTCATCCAGTTACCATTAAAGGGACTTAGCTATCGCACAAATTCGGCTATAACTACCGTTCTACTTTTGCGGGATCCTACTATGGCAGGAATACTGTCTCCGGGAAGCCTGTCAATGGAACAGCCAGTATTACCAACCGCCATTATTATGACTACACTTGGGAAAATATCCTAAAATACGAACGGGAGATTGGACTTCATAAATTTGATGCAACAGGTCTGTTCTCTATGCAGGGAACCAAGAATATGTATAGTTCACAATCAGCGGAAAATTTCGTAAGTGATGACTACGGATACAGCAACATGAATGCTGGCGAAGATAATATTTCTGTCAGCTCTTCTGAAGTACACACTGCACTCCTTTCTTATATGTTCCGATTAAATTATTCTTTCAACAGTAAATATTTGGTAACGCTCACGGGGAGAACTGACGGCTATTCTGCTTTTGGTAAGAATAATAAATACGCCTTTTTCCCTTCTGGTGCTTTAGCATGGAACATTTCACAGGAAAAGTTCATGGAGGGCACACGGGGCTGGCTTGACCAATTGAAGCTCCGCCTTTCTTACGGTGCAAATGGGAATCAGGCAATTAACGCCTATCAGACTTTGGACCGCCTCTCTTCAACGAAATATGTCTATGGAGATGGAGTTCAAGCATCTAATGGAACCTACCTTCCCACCAACGGAGTGGGTAATCCGAATTTGAAATGGGAGACCACCTATACCTTTAATGCCGGTCTCGACTATACCTTGTTCAACAGCCGTCTCTTCGGGAGTTTCGACTTTTATGTTTCTCATACTAAAGACTTGTTGATGTCACGCTCTGTACCATATATGAATGGATATCGTACGATCATGGACAATATTGGTAAAACGAAGAACATTGGTTTTGAAATTACGGCTACTTCTGTCAACGTTCGCCAAAAAGATTTCGAATGGCGTACAACGGTTAATCTCTCTTGGAATAAAGACGAGATCACCAAGCTAACCGACAACTCAAAGCAAGATCTCACCAATAAATGGTTCGTGGGTGAATCATCACGTGTTTATTACGATTATAAAGTGATTGGCACATGGCAGAGTGATGATCCCCGTTGGGACGCTACCCAAAAGAAATATCTGAATGCTGACGGCAAGGTGATACAAGCTGGAGCTGTCCCGGGTTCCGCCATGTTGCAGGATACGAATGGAGATGGTGTTATCAATGCTAAGGACAAAGTCATCATCGGTTCTAAACTACCGAGAGTATTAGCATCCATGACGAATAATTTCAATTACAAAATATTCTATGCATCTTTTGTCCTGAATGGACTGTTTGGGCAATGGAGGAGTGCCCACGACTACAATTTCGACCGATGGATGCCGGAGTTCAACTATTTGAGTGATATGAATTACTGGACAGAGGATAATCCTACAAACAGTATGACATCACCAACCTACGTACCTTTTAGCAAACATGCTTTTTATAAAAAGATGAATTATATACAGATCAAGAACGTAACCTTAGGGGTTCAGCTTCCTACATCTTTTGTTCGATCCATAGGACTGACAGCTTTCAGGATTGATCTGAGTGTCAACAATCTCTATACTTTCAGCAATATTAAGAACGCACTAAACTTTGATAATACGACGGATGACGAGAAAGGGGCTGTCATTGGCTATCCTACAGCACGTTCATATATGCTGGGCGTCAATATAACGTTTTAATTCATCCGCTGGATTCATAAAATCAGGAAATCATGAAACATATATGTAAATTCGCTGCATATGCAGCATTGGTCATTACGACCTTATCCAGTTGCTCCGACTATCTCGATGAGACCATGAAAAGTACGGCAGGACCGGATAATGTATATACCAGCAGTCAGGGATTTGAGGTAGCTGCGACAGGACTCTATACCTGGGCTCGGGATGAGTATAATACCTGGGGAGGTGATGCCTTTGCCCATGGTCAAGCTTGTCCGTATGAGGCTTTACAAGTTGCCACAGATATTGTATTTTGCGGTGTCCAGCAGGATGGTTCTCTTACTCCATTCGAGAAACTATCCTATACGCCATCAACGACGTTCGTTGGTTCATATTGGAATTACGCCTATGGCTTGATCGCTTCTTGCAATGAACTATTAGAATATGCAGATAAGAATAATAACTGGGATAATGCTTCAGATAAGACTTTATATCAGGCAACGGCACGATTCTTCAGAGCTTATGCTTACAGATATCTGGTATATCTTTATGGGGACGTGCCTTATGTGGATAAAATAGAGAAGACCTATCGCACCGATTTTACCCGCACACCTAAGGCAGAAGTACTAAGCCACATGATAGAAGATCTGGATTTTGCCGTCAAATATCTGCCAACAGATCCAGATGCTGTGAAACCAGGTAAACTGACCAAATGGGCAGCATTGCATCTATTGTCTGAGGTCTATTTGATGAATGGTGACTATGCCAAGGCTGAAGAAACGGCGGATCAAGTCATCAACTGTGGATACTTTAAACTAATGACAGAACGTTTTGGGGAAGAGAAAAACAAACCTGGGGATCCATTCAGTGACCTATTTAAAGAAGGCAACCAGAATCGCACTTCAGGAAATATGGAGAGCATCTGGGTTATGCAATTCGAATACAACACTACTGGTGGTGGTGGAGAATATAGTGATTGGACTCGCCGCGCATGGAACCCACGTTACTGGAATGGGGTTACAGGTATGGTATTGTGTGACAGCTTAGGAGGTCGTGGGCTTGCCCAAATCCAGCCTTTGACATGGTGGATTGAAGGAGATGGATTTTATAGCCAAGGCGACATGCGAAATTCTGAGTATAATATCAAACGCCATTGGTATTATAATGATCCGAAATATCCGGAATTATTAGGAAAGGAAGTCCCTGTTACGGAATCGACTCGAAAGCGCAGTCAAATCTATCCTGTTATCACTAAATTCTTCTATGGTAAGGAAGACAATCTTACTTATACGGGCAACAGTAAGGACAGGATGAAGTTCCGTCTTGCCGAAACATATTTATTGAAGGCAGAAGCTTGCATTCAACAAAAGAAATATGCGGAGGCTGCCGAAGCGATCAATGCTGTCCGCCGGCGTGCAGGAGCTACGGAGATTACCGCCTCTCAAGCCACATTAGACTTTTTGTTAGATGAGCGTATTCGTGAGTTAGTAGGAGAAGAAGCACGCAGATTCACATTGTCAAGAACCGGAACCCAGGTGGAACGTGTTGCCAAATATAATAAATATTCTGCAGGATTCGACGCGCATAACCTTGTATGGCCAATCCCGCAAACAGTCATTGATTCCAATACAGGAGCAGAATTCCCACAAAATGAAGGATATTAATGTAAGAAAGAGCATGATGGCAATGGCAATCTTTTTGCTATTGCCATCATCTTTGATAAAAGTCAAGGCTCAGCAAAAGGCTGAATATATAAAGAAACCCCATGTTGATCTAAAATATGGGGCTGAAAGAACCGTAAGGCGCTCAGACCCTGCCATGAAACGGTTTCGCGACAACCGATTAGGAGCTTTTATCCATTGGGGCTTGTACGCTATTCCCGGTGGGGTATGGAATGGGAAAGTATATCCCGGCGCAGCAGAATGGCTCAAGTCATGGGCAGGAGTCTCAACAGGCGATTGGATGCAACTGATGAAACAATGGAATCCTACAAATTTCGATGCGCACGCATGGGCTATCATGTTTAAGAATATGGGCGCCAAGTATGTAAAGATCACCACAAAACACCATGAAGGCTTTTGCTTGTGGCCGAGTAAATATACTAAATACACAGTTGCCCACACACCTTATAAAAAAGATATCTTAGGACAACTGGTTAAGGCGTTCAATGACGAAGGCATTGATGTGGATTTCTATTATTCAATTATGGATTGGAGCCATCCCGACTGGAGGTCAGACATTAAAACCCAGGCAGATAGTATTGCATTCGAGCGATTCAAGATCTTCACGGAAAATCAGTTGAAAGAACTTGCTGTAAGGTATCCCACAGTCAAAGATTTCTGGTTTGACGGGACATGGGACAATAGTATTAAAAAAAATGGAGCGTGGACAGCTCACCTCGAAAAGATGCTCAAACAGCTGATCCCCGGAGTAACTGTTAATAGTAGACTAAGGGCAGATGACCATGGAAGCAGACATTTTGACTCCAATGGCTTCCTGATGGGAGACTATGAATCAGGGTACGAACGACGACTTCCTGATCCGGTAAATGACTTGCAAGTCACAAAATGGGACTGGGAAGCTTGTATGACTATCCCAGAAAATCAATGGGGGTATCATAAGGATTGGTCGTTGAGCTATGTAAAAAAGCCTGTAGAAGTCTTGGAACGTATCGTTCATGCCGTTTCTATGAATGGCAATATGGTCGTCAACTTTGGTCCACAACCTGATGGAGATTTTCGTAAGGAAGAAAAAGAAATGGCATCATGGCTAGGAAGTTGGATGAAAGAAAACAGTTGCTGCATCTATGGGTGTGGTTATGCTGGCTTAAAAAAACAGGATTGGGGATATTTCACGCAAAAAGGAGATAGCCTATATATGGTTGTCTTCAATGTGCCTTATTCTAACCACCTACAGGTTAATGTCCCCAAAGGAATGGTACTCACTGAGGCTGCACTGATGGGAGGCCAGAACTTGGAGGTGAAAGAATGTGCCGCAAATGAGTATTATGTATCTGTACCCAGTCCTTTGCCGTTGCAACCTTTTGTGATTAAGCTTTCTTATACGAAGAAGAATACATCCTCCAGCCAATATCGGAAAGCACTGACATAACTTTTACTTAGCTAAGTATCCTATGAATATAAAGAATCTACTTTCAAGCATGATATGCATAGTACTCGCCATGAGTGCCAACGCAAGAAATGTTATTTCCTTCAATTCAGATTGGACATTCAATGATCAACCTGTTACCATACCCCATACCTGGAATGCCTATGACATGCAGGTTCGTTATAATGATTTCCTGCAAGGGACTAATTATTACAGGAAGCACTTTACGCCTAACGACTCCTTGAAAGGGAAACGCATCTTTCTGAGATTTGAAGGCGTGGGCAGTTGCGCAGAAGTATATGTTAACCACCAGATGGTAGGAACTCATAAAGGGGCTTATTCTGCCTTTGTAGTAGAAATAGGTAAAGAGATAAAATGGGGCGAGGACAATCTAATCACCGTCAAGGCTGACAATACTGCGCGTCCAGATGTTATACCCGTCAATCATGTGTTATTTGGCGTTTATGGTGGTATTTATAGACCGGTTTGGCTCATTACGACCGATTCATGCAGCATAGCTGTAAATGATTATGCATCACCTGGTATTTATATTAGGCAGAAGAATGTCAGCAAAAGGGGAGCTGATATTTCCGTAAAGGTAAACTGGATAATGCCACCTTCAAAACGGTTGGTCTCGCTTTGGAAACGTCTATATATACATCGACTGGAAAAAGAATTGCATCGAAGTTGGATCCTATTAAGGTAAGCAGCCAAGGTACTCAGTCCTTTTTCCAGGATTTCCACATAACCAAGCCCCATCTTTGGCAAGGGCGGAAAGGCCCGTATTTGTACAAAGTGGTCACTCGTGTTCTTCGAAATGGAAAAGAAATAGATTCCATCGCGCAACCTTTGGGATTAAGGCATTATGAGATCATCGCAGGAAAAGGATTTTATCTCAATGGAGAGCCATATCCAATGTATGGGGTGTGCCGACATCAAGACCGCTGGGGAATGGGAAGTGCCATCTCAAACAAGGAACACAAGGAAGACCTTGACCTGATCATGGAGGTCGGCGCAACTACCGTTAGGTTTGCACATTACCAGCAATCGGATTATATCTATTCACGCTGTGACACGTTAGGGCTAATCGTTTGGGCGGAAATACCTTTCGTCAATAGAGTCACGGGCGAGGAATCCGAAAATGCGCAACAACAACTTCGGGAACTGATCCGGCAGCAATACAATCATCCTTCCATTTATATCTGGGGGTTACATAACGAGGTCTATAAGCCCCATGAATATACAGCGCAACTGACGGCTACATTGCATGACTTAGCAAAGACAGAAGATCCTGACCGCTATACCGTGTCTACCAATGGATACGGGACCATGGACCACCCTGTTAACCTGAATGCTGACGTACAGGCAATGAACCGCTATTATGGTTGGTACGAGGGGGAAATTAAAGACTTTGACAAATGGATAGAGAAGTTGGAGAATGATTATCCTGAGCAACGCCTTATCTTGTCAGAATATGGAGCCGATGGTAATATCTTCCAACAAACAGAATATCTCGGCGAATCCCTTGACTGGACAAAGCCTTATTATCCAGAAACCTTTGAGACAAAGGTCCACGAATACCAATGGAATGCCATTCGGAAGCACCCATATATCATTGCTTCCTATCTATGGAACATGTTCGACTTTGCCACGCCTATGGCCAATAGAGGAGGTATTCCTGCAAGAAACATGAAGGGATTGATAACTTTTGACCGCAAGACTAAAAAAGATGTGTTTTATTTTTACAAAGCTAATTGGAGCCAGTCGCCAGAGCTCTATATTACCCAAAGACGCAATACAGATCGCGAGAAAAAGCAAACTTCCATTACCGTGTATAGCAATATAGGCACGCCAAAAGTATATCTGAATGGAAAAGAGCTTACCAATATCCATAAAGGATATACCGATATCCATTATATCGTTGAGCCTGTAACGCTTGCAACAGGGAAGAATATCATCCGTGCCATTGCAGAAAAGGATGCTAAAGAATACGTAGATGAAATCATTTGGTATTACAATGGAGAAAAGAACCGGGGACCAGGACACTACGTTAATAAAGAAGCACACGGCGGATTATAAAGCTTGGTTAAGGAGGGTGTATCAAAATTCTGATGCATCCTCTTTTTCGTATGATACATGGATCCATTTTCATCGGTTCGCTTATACGCACCTTTTCTCGTCATGGCAGAGTCCTAGCAAGCTTGACTCTGCTCATTTGGCTTAACGATAGCGTGCCATTTCAATCCATATCATGACCAATATATGAATAAAAGTGAAGCTATCATACAAAATTCTCTCGAGAATTTGATCTAATAGATGATGTCTTGTACAGCAAAAGCATAAGTGTTACACTAAATTCTCTCGAGAATTTAGTGAAATATGTGCTTTTTCTGTCAACCTCGTGTCAACCTTTGACAACCTAAAAACAGGTTGCAAGCCCGATAAACACTGGGGTTTGACAACCTGTCAACCTTTTCACAAGAAAAATTACTGTATACTATAAAATTGTTGGCTTTCGCCCACCTTTTCTCGCCATGGCAGAGCTCTAGCAAGCTTGGCGCTGCTCATCTATCTTAACGAAAACATTCAGAAAAAGAAACCTACATGGAAGACCTTTAGTCTGTACAAAGCAGTAGCCGTATGATTCAATCATACGGAAAAGAAAATGCATCAGAATTTAACACATTCTCTTATTATATTTACAAATAGACTTCCTTTTCTAGAATCCCTTGAGTTTAGGGATAAAATATTTAGACTTTTGCAAATTCATTTGCAAATAAACAAATAAATATATATATTTGCAAACGAAATAAGTACAATCATGATTGTAGCTAATAAAATATTGCTTGATGACTTTGTACAAAGACATGTACAGGCATTGAAACCTATAAATAAATGGCTGATACAAGTGTCAGAAGCAAGATGGTCTTCACATGCTGAGCTGAAACGGCAATTTCCTTCAGCCGATTATATCAAGAATGGCAGGTATGTTTTCAATATAGGTGGGAACAAGTTCCGCATTGTGGCTGTCGTCATTTTCCTGAATGGTGTTATGAACATCCGTTTCGTTGGAACTCATGCAGAGTATGATCAAATAGACTGTTCAATTATATAAATTAAGGTAATCAACTATGGTACAGAAAATTACAACAAGAGAAGAATATGATAGCGTAAAGCAACATGTTGATACACTGATTAACGAAGCGACACGCAAGGGAATGCTTGAACCAAGCATGGACAATGAGTATACCCGTGAGATCGCAGCGTTAAGCCGCAAGATGGCAGACTATGAGAATGAGTTTCTTGGGCTACAGTCCCTGCGAGTAAAAAATCCGCTGGTGCAATGCATAGAAGATTATGGATACGCCCATCACATGCGGCAGAAAGATGTTGCTTCCGCATTAGGAGTCAATGAAAGTGCATTTAGCCAGATGATGAATGGGAAACGGAAGATAACGATGGCTGTTGCCAAGAGACTTCATTCCGTGTTAGGAATAGATGCCCATACCATTCTCGAATTTGCCTAGAATATAAAAACAAAGCATTAAAAATTCAATGAAGGTCATTGATTTTTAATGGCCCTCTTTGAATGTTCATAATCAGTGAAAATCCTCTAAATTATTTTCTGTTATTTTCCATAATTCTGATGGTGCTTTAGGATACTTCTTTGCTTGAATTTCCAATTCCAATGCATCAATTTCTTCTTGTGTAATAACAAACTTCTTGCTCCCATAGTCATTGAGAGTTGTATTTACCGGCGTTAGGAATCCCCAGGCTTTAAAAAACTCTATCAAATTAATTTTAGCAAGATTGCAAACTTGACGCACAAAATCCAATTGGAGGATCCCTTGTGTCTTTGATGACGTATCCAAATCGGGAGTAATACGAAAATGTTCATATAGATCACGATAAAAGTCTTTCTTGCCCAGAACATCCACCAAATAAAGCTTTAATTGCCAAAACGGAACCAATTGCAACTCACGAATAATATTGCTCTCCCCTGGCAAGCAATGTGCACGCTTTCCTAAAACAATATAATTTATAGCCCGCTCATAAAAATTTTTATAACTGTCTTGGGCTCCATCCACTAAAAGTTTGCAAGGTCGTCCTAGAAAGTCTTGTTCCCATAGGCACATAAGATTATTTGTTACTTCTGTCATCCCTGCCCATTTCATACCCGGGCGAACTTGGTTGGAATGTCCAATCTCATGGGCCGGTCCCCAACAACGGGAAGGAAAAGCATCCGGTTCACAAAAGGGTTGGGCATAATAGTCACTTGCATTAAATACAACACGATAGTCAGAAGAATTAGGGCTTTTTGCTTTATAGTCAATACAAATATGCATTCTATTAGGGAACATCTTATTATTTTTTACCAATCCCGTCCAGTCTTCCTCATTATAGACTAAATTATCAAGATTCTTCACAGTTTGAATGATATTAGTATTGTACTTCCTGAAATCGGATACTCTCCATGTTAAATGAGAATATTCCCCCAAGACATCTATATCCTGGTAAGTTGCCTTCTTTAACATATCCGACCAATCCGCTTCTGAGTTTTTGGCGATATCAAAGTAGCCATTGACAGAAGCCATAGGGAAATGAATTTCTACTGTTTTCTGTGAAGACAATTCCTTGCCTTCTGATGTCTTTAGAAGTAGCGGTACAGCATCTTCTGTATAATTCAAAACATAAATCAGGCCTCCAACTGATGGAATTATCTTATTATATCCTTCCTGAAGAGTATAAATCTTGTAATTATTATATCCGCCATTCAGATCTTGGATCAAGAGAGAGACATCAGCACCTTTGTATAGAGATCCAACTATAGCTGTAAGAGGTTCTCCCGCTTTTGCATATAATCCTGTAACTCCGTCGCGCATACTATATTTGCTCATTTTATTGATTTTGGACATAATGGAAGGATTTTGATAAGGGCGATAAGATGCATGACGGTATGCCGGATTATAAGTATTATCCAATAGAGCTAAGCCCAATTGAAGAAGATTACTATCAGGAATTTGATAAATTTGCTTTCTTGTAACTCCTTCTTTCAAACACGTGCAGAGGGGATCTTTAAAAATGGAAGCAATATTAAAAGAGTTTTTACTTGCCTCGTAAAACTCCATTTCTGCGCAAGAAATTCTGTCTTGATAAGCTTTATGAACAGTAAACCGTACATATTTGGCATTCTTTAAAGGATGACTTATGGGTATTTCCAGGGGAACCTGAACATTATCTCCACGAGAGTATTCACCTAATGTAATAAATGTTTCCGGATCTTCATTTGTTGACCCTTCAACCGTAAATTTGTCAAAAGATCCCCATTTGTTTCCTGCATCTGTCCGAGGAGTATAAATGATTTTGCTTAACGTATGTAACCCATCCAATTCATATGTAATGGTGAATGGATAGTTTACTTTTCCAAACTTAGAATTATAATACGTCTTCACATTCCCATCATAACTCATAGGAAGAGTAAGTGGATTACCATCTGCATCCTTTCCACTCACTTCCTCAGAGGTGGCAGTTGCATTGACAACTTTTATTTTTGTATCTTCTGCGCTTGGAGCTGCTGATTGAGACACAGAAAGAATAACAGGATTCTTGTCTTCATACGCTATAGTTACTTGAGTTGAACGATCTTTTTCTATATAAGAATGTTCAACATTAATTGTCACAGTAGACTCATTTATACTAACCGTACACCATTTATCACCATCTCCTGCATAAGAATAAGTAATAGACTTAGGTAAGATTTCTGAAGTTATCTTGGCAGATTGGATTTGCGTACCGCCAAGGTAATCAAATGAGAAACTTGGGGATGGAAGCGCCAACCACCTATTGTTTTCTTCTATCTCATGACTGCTACATGAAATAAAAAGCAACATAAAAATATACAAGAAAAACTTAGACTTCATTTTTCTTCCATTTATGAATTGAATATAGAGTCAGGAGCCATCCTGTCATGCAAGATGGTTCCTGACTGATAATACTTAAAGTATTAATCCCATAAGGGATTTTGCACTATTAACTTGCTTTTCTGCATCTCATTATAAGGTACAGGATATAATAACATAGCTTTGATCCAAGGCAATTCATCAACTACTACGCGATTGAAATAGGAGTTAGTACCAGTCTTGTCATAGAAAAGAGTAGGTATTCCTTTGGAATTAAATTCACAAGCCCTTTGATTGATATCCATACCCGTTCTAATGATACTTTTATCATCATTATTCTTTATCCAATTCCCTTCTGTATCTTTTGAATAACCAGCGGTCATCCATCTATGTGTATCGAAATAGTAATTACCTTCTCCAAACATTTCGACCATTCGCTCATGCTGTATAGCATCGCGTTGCTTCTGTTGATCACCAATAATGTTCTTGATACCTTTTGCAGCCAAAGATTTATAACCAGGAATTCCTGCTCGTTCACGAACCAAATCAAGGTATTTGATAATATTAGGATCAGATGGATCTATCTCGTTACATACTTCCGCATAATAAAGATAAAAATCCGCTAATCTAAAATATATCCATGGACGTCCCCATCTCTTTGTATTGGATCCTACGTTCAACAATGTTCGATTATTGAATTTATAAAGAAGATAACCTGCACGCGCGTACATTGTATTGTCTTGATGACCCTTACCACCCTTGCTGAAATATGCGCCAAAATCTTTATAAGTCTTTTGATCACGCTGAATGTGCCAACTCTTACCCTCATAAGTAATGTCTGCATAGAAACGAGGTTCCCTATTAACATACATATTAAAGATATGCTTATCAAGATGATAATGTTTTACACTGGAAGAAAGTGTAGTACACACGTTCGGATAATCCGTAAATCCTGTTTCATGGTAAGTAGTATCTTCACTGATGTCCAAACCATTCTTAGTAAAAAACAAATCAACCATCTCTTGATAGGGCCCTACATTTCCCATTGAACCAGGCATGTCTCCAGGAGTGGTCCGAGCCTCCATATTAGAAGCCACATGATTATAATCGTTGTTACCTGTGGCCCAAAGGATCTCATCATTATAGTACTGGAATAACTCATAAATAGATTGATTCGGATCTATTGTACCATCTTTGCCTGGTGCTGCATGATAAAGGTGATAACCATTACTCTCTGCAAACGATAATAATTCTTCCAAATGTTTCTTGGCAATTTTCCACTTATTAGCATCGTAGTCAGGGAAAAGTCGTTTACCTTCTTTGTCTTTTAATGCTAAAGCCTCTTGATAACCACCATTGAATAAAGGAGAGGCTGCATAGACCCATAACCGCGCCCTTAGTGCCAAAACGGTAGCCATTGTAGGACGAAGGATGTTATTCAAGTCATAATCTGAATTTGTGTGAGTGTAGTCTTCACTATTACCTGATTTTATTGTGTTCGGGAGAACTCCTTTGTATTTACCATCAATCAATTCGTCTAAAAGACTATCTATATGGTTGACCATTTCATCAACACTAGGTCTTTTATAATCTATGTTTTCTTGCTCTGGATCAGCTATATTAGATAGAATAGGAGTAGGACCATATAATTCAAATAATTGAAAATAGTAATAGGCCATTAAATATGTGACATCAGCTTTCATGCGGTCCATTTCTGCTTTAGATATATATCCGGATTGATCTTCCGAGTTGCCAAGAGATTCTGGCGCACGTTGTAGGAATATCATGGATTGGCGGATTTCTTCATAGCATTTCCACCATCGATGAGAAGGAGCATTAGATGGCGTATAAGTATTTTGCGCATATTTCAGCACATTGGGATGGGCACATACCAATTCCCCTGATAGTATTGACCATAAGTTTTGGAACGCGCCATTACTTTGAACCCCAAATCCGCTCTCAGAATAATTAGGTAGCCAAGAATATATCTCTCCGTACCAAGATTTTAAATAAGCAGCATTTGAGAAAACCTCTTCCTTATCCAAGTTCTTTGACAATTCTTTAGAAACGTCTAAATAATCGGAGCAAGATGTCATCAACATCATGCTCATCAATAGCAAAATACTAGCTATTTTTATATTCATTCTTTGCATAATTATCGTATTAATAGTTTATTAAAAAGTTATATTAAGCCCCATTGTCCAAGTACCGCAAATAGGATATGTTGCACCACTATTTAGAATTTCAGGATCCCATAGTTTTATATGATCCCAAACGGCTACATTTGTTCCTTGCACATAAAGTTGCAAGCTTTGCATTCTGAGCGATCGTATCCACTTTTTATTAAATTTATATCCAATCTCCACGTTCTTTAAACGAAGGAAATTTGCACTACGATACCACCAGGTACTTGGCAGTACATTATTTGAATATTCATTTGTATGTAGTCTCGGATATAATACGTTCATATTATCAGGATCATTAGCACTCCAATGGTCAGCTGCCTCCAGGCGGGCTGATGATTGGTCACGCCCTAAATCGAAGGGTACAAAATAACTTGTATTCGATTTCATATTTGTAGAAGCTTTAGCTTGTCCCTGGAAAAAGACTTCAGCATAAAAGCCTTTATATTCCGCATTCAGTCCAAAACCATATATAATTTCAGGATTGGAAGGATATAAACCACTATAATAAGTCATATCCGAATCATTGATCTTGCCATCACCATTCAGATCCTTATATTTAATATCACCAGGCTTTACATCCGAGGAGTAAGTAGGAATCCCATCTTTCAGTGCATAACCATGACTTCCATCAGAATGTGTAGTAATATCAAAATCATCATTCGAAAATAATCCATCCGCTATATATATCTTAGGCGTGCCAATGGAGGTACCCGTTGCAGCCAACCATGAATAGGTTTGAGGAACTTCATCCATTTCTATAATCTTATTCTTAGCATAGGTAAAATTACCAATTGCCGATAAATTAACATCTCCTATTTTATGTTTGAGCGTAAGACTTGCATCAAACCCCTTGTTCGAGGTTATTCCATAATTCTGCCATGGATTATTTCGGAAACCAGTAGCAGTCGGTATCGTAATACGTTCTATTAAAATATCGCTTCTCCGGTTGGTAAAATAATCAGCCGTCATTTCTATACGACCTCTAAACATACCTAAGTCTAAACCAATATTAATCTTCCGCTCCTTTTCCCAAGTCAAATCAGGCGCGGCAAAGCTATTCTCATAAATTTTCCCATATCCATTTGCAGGACCTCCATTTGCCCCAGCCTGCAATCCCAAATATGACGTTCCACTATTGGTCAGGGACTCGCGGTAGATGAATCGGTCAGATCCTGTGTCATCATTTCCTGTTATACCATACGAAGCTCGGAAACGCAATTTGTTAATTACATCTTGGGCCTTACTCATAAATTTTTCAGCATGAGCATTCCAAGCAATACCGACTGCTGGGAAAATTCCCCATCGATGACCTGGAGCAAAGTTTTCAGATCCTGTCACCCCAAAACTTCCTTCTACAACATATCTTCCATCATAGGCATAAGTGCTTCTAAATACAACATTTTGTTTGCGGTGAGGTAAAAGTGCTATTCCAGATACATTTTGATATTGAATTTCCCTCTGATTATAGACCAGTAAACCTTGCACAGAATGCTTTTGCGAGAAAGTTCTATTATAATTTAACTGGGATTCCAAATATATGTTCTTCGTACCACTTGTGCTGCTTAAAGACGCATCACCTAATGCCGTTCCTGAAGATTTTAATACTTTGATTAAATTCCCATCCTCATCTCTTCCTGTAACATAGTACTTATCCGGTGACATAGTTCGAGACATGACTGACGAAATGTAGGCATCAAAACTTACACTGCCCAAGATGGATAACCCTTTCGTGATAAAGTCTAATTTCTGAGAGAGCGTAACTTTCGACTGAATAGAGGCAGACCAACTCTTCATGTACCCAGTATAATTAATTAAGTTATAGGGATTATAACGACCGTCAGCATCGGTTTTCGTAATAGATGCCGTACCATCAGACCAATGCATTGGCACTAAATGAGTAGGAAACAATACTATATGCTTGAAGATATTATTGGAGGAAGTTCCGGGGTCATTCTTCTTTTTATATTGCCCACTCATATCAACAGACAATTTCGTAGTATGAGTAATATTCATATCCACGTTAGAGCGCAAATCATATCGTTTTAAACCTATATTAGCATTATAATCCTCTATTGGGTTTGACTTGAATATTCCATCCTCATTATAAAAGGCCCCAGATACGAAAAACCGATTCCTTTCGGAACCTCCTCTCAAGTTAACCGTATATCTTTGATTATGGGTATGTTTCGATAGTAAATCTGTCCAAATAGAATTTGGGTATAAATCACGGTCGACTCCTGACCGATATTTTTCTAACTCTTCATCACTATAAGGTCGATTAAAAAGATTCCAATCAGGATTGCCTGCGTCATTCCAACTGGCTTCATTCCACATAGACAGATAATCATATGATGGCATCAACTTGGGAATACGTGTTGGGGATACAATACTGTATTGTGCATTAAATGTTATTTCC
Source organism: uncultured Prevotella sp. (assembly GCA_905210845.1). Taxonomy (GTDB): domain Bacteria; phylum Bacteroidota; class Bacteroidia; order Bacteroidales; family Bacteroidaceae; genus Prevotella. The sequence continues at coordinate 9,114 of CAJLYG010000001.1, read as the reverse complement.
GTTTTCTGCACTCTACCTCTTTTTGTTGTAATTAATACGACGCCATTTGCACCCTCTGCACCATACACTGCTGTCGCTGCAGCATCCTTCAATACTGTAAAACTTTCGATCTCGTCCACGTCAATATCGGACATACTGCGTGGAACTCCATCAACTAAAACCAAAGGACTGGTTCCCCCTCTGTATGAACTAATACCTCGGACCAAAATGAGGCATTGTCATTACCTGGCTCTCCACTCCGTTGCACAGCCAAAATTCCTGCGACCTTTCCTGCAAGCATGTTATTCAAACTTCTCGTAGGCATTGAAAGCTTATCACCAGAAACAGAATTTATAGATGAAACCACATCTTCTTTTTTCTGTGTTCCATAGGCAACGACCACTACATCTTTCAAATTAACATTTTCTTCTTCCAAGGTTACATTAATAGGACGTGATGACGTGACCTCTTTCTCTACAGTTTGACAGCCCAAATAGCGATACACTAATACCGAGTTCTTGGGAGCCATGATACTGTAGTGACCATCTATGTCTGACGTTGTTCCATTTACTGTACCACGTATTAAGACTGTCGCTCCAATAATTGGCGTACCAGAATGATCGACAATAGTCCCTTTTATAAGGATCTTTTGATGGCTGGGATTAGTCGGCGGATTTGCTTGATTAACAACTGATGACAATATAATTTGATTGCCATCAATCGTATAGCGGATTGATGTTCCTTTTAGCATTTCATACATGGCAACATGTATGGGAACATTCATAGCATTTAAACTGACAAGTTGCTTTTCATCAATGGATGTCGCATCATAAGAAAAAACATAACCTGTCGATTTAGAAAGAAGATCTACAGCTGCTTTTAAAGTGATTTGGTCAAACTTTAAAGTAACTTTTTTCTCTGGTGCTTGGGCATAGACTGTCAAAGATACCAGGAACAATAAAACAATCAAAAAGTTTTTTTTACACATAAACGTTGTTATTAAGATTTGTTAAAGCATCTTTTTGTAAACAAGCCACTATAATTACCTCCTGTTCTACGGAGGAAATCGTGCATCTATTAGGCTTCGTCATCAATACAAGCAACTACTTATGCTAAAGGTATAGTCCGAAATTTTATTTTTTTATGACTTTTTTAAATCTTGCTCATATACTCTGTTGTCTTTTCAGACTTTCTCTATTGCCCCCAACAAAATCAAGGGACATTTATCCTTGTATGATAGATTCTGCCAACGTGACGAAAAGAAGAAAGTCTTTTAAAATTGATATTTCAGATTATTTTAGTACTTTTGCGCTTAGATCATGTCAAACGCCTCATTTGCAAGGTATCTTTCAGACGAATTGATTTACCTGCATTGGGGGAAGTTATTTCAATCATTGAATGGAAGTAAGAAAAAGTATTTATTTATGCGCCTGTTTCCTCCTCTTCTCCTGCATCCATACCTGGGGAAAAACGGGAGGAAAAATGATAAGCGAACAAGTGGACTGGCAAGCTTTCATGAACCGGCAAGACCTGACATGGGATTCCATCCCGCATTCATGGGACGTCTCCCCATTCATGGGCAATGGGAACATAGGACTGATGATCTATCAGGAACCGGGAACGAACAGCCTGCGATTGGAGACCGGAAGCAGTGAGGTGCATGACCATCGACCGGACTGCAGTATCTATGGCAAATGCAGATTGCTCACTGGGCATTTTAATATCAATCCTATCGGCAAGATCCAGAAGATCAGAATGAGACTGGATCTGTGGAATGCAGAGACTACCGCTCATGTGACGACTTCTAAGGGTGCATTTGACCTAAAGGCTTTCGTTTCCGCCACTCAAATGGTGATTTGTGTCATGGTTACCAATTCGGGACAGGAGAAGTGCACATACACCTGGATTCCGGCCAATGCTGACAGTCCACGGATCCAATACTCGAAGTTACCGGCAGGGTCGTGGATGAAAAATTTACCTTCAGATTATGTTTCCCATCCCCAACCAGAAGTGACGGTAAAGGAGCATTCTGGCATCTCCGTCCAGAAACTCTTAAATGGTGGAGAGACTGCAGTCTGCTGGAATGAAACCCCTGTGGACAATGGCTTTGTCCTGTTATCTTGCATCTCCCATTCCTATCCGCAAATGAACGCGGAATCAAGGGCGAAGGAAACCGTTGCGGTATGCAGTAAAAAGGGATGGGACTCTTTGGAAAAGGACCACCAATCCTGGTGGCACCAATATTACCAAAAAAGTTTCCTGGCATTGGATGACAAGGAGAAAGAGAAATTTTACTGGATCCAAATGTATAAGTATGGCTCAGCGACAAGGGGGGATTGTCCGCTGATTGACAATTGCGGGCCGTGGCTGACGGTCACGCCTTGGCCAAATGCTTGGTGGAACCTGAATGTGGAACTCACGTATTGGGCTCTCAATGCATCCAATCACCTTGATTTAGCAAGATCCTTGGAGAACGCATTATACGGCAACCTTGATCATCTCCGGCAGAACGTGCCTGAACCTTATCGGGCTGATTCCTATGGAATCGGCAGGAGCTCGGGAAAGGACTGCCTGAGCGATCCCGTGGATGTGCCGGGGACTGGAGCGGAAGTGGGCAACCTGACATGGGCTTGCCATAATCTCTGGTTGATTTACAGGCATCAGATGGATGACGAAAAATTACGCCAGCACTTATTTCCGTTGCTGAAAGGGGCAATCAACTACTACTTGCACTTTATTTACCGGGACCAGGAGGGCAAATGGCACCTCCCATCCACTCTCTCCCCTGAATATGGAAGTGCCACTGATTGTAATTATGACCTCGCCCTCCTGAAATGGGGGTGCATGACCTTGATGGCGATCTGTGACCGATTGCATATCCATGACGATCTCTACGGGAAATGGAAGGATGTCGTCACGAACATGACCCCATTCCCACAAGATGAAAATGGACTGCGCATCGGTGCTGACCAACCTTATGCCCAATCCCACCGGCATTACTCTCATCTTCTTTCCATCTATCCTTTGGCGATCATCAACCCTGAAAAGGATGAGGACAGGAAGCTCATAGAAACTTCCTTAGCCTACTGGCACAGCAAGAAATCAGCACTGAGAGGATATTCTTTCACAGGCGCCTCTTCCATCGCAGCTATGTTGGGCAAGGGGGATGATGCTCTCAAGTATCTGAATGGACTCTTCACCCAGTTCCTTTCTCCTACGACCATGTATCGTGAAGCAGGACCTGTCATCGAAACGCCTCTTTCTGGAGCGAAATGTATTCAAGACATGTTGCTGCAAAGTTGGGGAGATAAAATCAGGGTATTCCCAGCTGTCCCTTCCTCGTGGAGGAATATCACGTTCGCCAATTGGTTAGCTGAAGGGGCTTTCAACGTGTCGGCACAGCGCGTGAATTGAAGGACAACCTATATCCGCATCGCAAGTATGGCTGGAGAACCTTGCCTGTTGGTAACGGACATCCCCTCACCCGAATTCAAAGGCCCAAAGTACCTGAAGGTAAAAAAGGTCTCACAGCATTGCTACCGTCTCTCCTTAAAGAAGGGTGAAGTCGTAACCATTATAGGAAAGGGGAAAGAATAAATCCCCTTTCCTTATTGCCGAAAAGCAACCAAAGATATCTTAGGAAATTGACAATGGGTATAGACTATCACAAATGTAAAGAGATACTTCTCTGAATCATCTCATGAGTCTATATAAGATGCAGCAGGAAAGACTTTCTGAAACATAGGAATGAGGTATTTCGCATCGAAAGGAGTTCACGAAGGAAAAAATATCGGATTCTGTAAAAAGAAACACGGATTTTAATTCTTTGGGGGAAAAATAATATCAGAACTTTGCAGTAAACTTTATTTTTACGTGAATGAAAAAACAAATGAGCATTTGTAAGGTGGTTTTTATCTTTGGTTTGGTAGCAATGTCGTATTCTTGTTCCTGTCTTCGACAAGGAGAACCGAAGCCCACCAAGGGACAACGGGCAATGATAGAACGCAAGTATGGTATGTTTCTTCATTTTGGCATGAACACATATCTGAATGAAGAATGGAGTGACGGAAAAGCACCGGCTTCTACGTATAATCCGCCTATCGATATAGCAGAAAAGGCTGCCGGATGGGTAAGGAATGCTAAGCGCGCGGGCATGCGATCTATTGTGTTGACTACGAAGCATCATGACGGTTTCTGCCTGTGGGATAGCAAATATACTGATTATGACATTGCAAATCCGGCAATTAAAAACAAAGTGGACATTGTAAAGGCTGTATCAGATGCCTGTAAAAAAGAGGGAATAGCATTTTCTGTTTATTATTCGTTATGGGACAGACATGAGCCTATTTATATGGATAGTGACAAGCATGCTTATATTCAATATATGAAGAATCAGTTGCAAGAATTGATGACCAATTACGGCGAAGTGCATGAACTATGGTTCGATGGTGCATGGGACCGCAAAGCTGGAGACTGGTATTTGCCGGAAGTATATGAGTTCGTGAAAAAAATGCAACCGAACTGCCAGATCTCGACTAATTGGACCATAGGAAAGCACCCCGTTGATATGCACAAAGGTGACTCTATTATTTACTTCCCTTCTGATTTCCGTTTATGGGATCCATATCTACCTACGAAAAATGATCCTAAGATATATACGCATAATGGGAAGAAATATTATTTGCCTTTTGAAAGTACACAAACGATTTCTGTCATTGGAAGTTGGTTCAATCATCCTGAAGATACGACTGTACGTGATGTAGAGGATTTAGAGGAAATCTTTTATGTATCGACTGCTAATGATAATTGCCTGTTGTTGAATATTCCTCCCGCCACAAATGGAGAGCAAAATCCGAAAGCAATAGAAAATATCAATCAATTGGCAAAACTATTGGGAATAGAGAATGGAAAGAAATTTCCAAAGAAACTGAAAAAGCCACAGTCGAAGACAACTAACGCCACGGCTGTCGCAAGTAGCGTATATAAGAATGACACTTTGCACAATGGTGCTATGTATGCTGTTGATAGTGATGTGAGTACAGCTTGGGTAGCAGGTGATTCTTTGGCATGGATTAATGTAGAGCTCGGTCAAAAAGAGACATTCAGTCGGCTCTTTATCATCGCTGGTGAAAACAGCATCCGTAAATTTACGGTAGAGGTAGAGAAAAACAAGCTTTGGATGCCTGTGTATGAAAGTGACATATTACCAGAGACTAATTTAAATAGTTTCATGGGATATGGCATCCTTGATTTCAACTTGCCGGAATCAGTGACCGTAGATCATTTCCGTATAAATATTTTGCAATCTAACAATAGACCGAGCATCTATACAATACGCTTAAAATGACCTGTTAATCCGTTTTTTGTCAACAGCATGATGGTGTATTTACAATAAGATTTGAAGGTATCGTCACAGTTCTCATTTCATTCCCCAGCTTGGCAGGATATTTTCATTGCCTGCAGCTGAGGAACGAAGATTTTAGCGAGACTCTTCCTTACCGATATCAATCTGAAAAACTGCAACTATTTTCCTTTATTCCATTTGATTTTAAAGACATAAGGTCCTGAAACTTTCCCTCCACGGATATTAACTCCACCTACTGCGTATAGAGAACTGGGGATTCCGTTGATTTTCAAGGTCAGATACGGCATATCCGCATTTAGCTTTCAACTGCTCTGGAGTACCACATTTGTAATAAATGTAGTATTTCTTCTTGATTTTCAAGAAAGCGGGATTGTCTGCTCCAATTGCAGCCTTGTATGTCCAGTGTTCCGGATTAGTAGAAGCACTTACCATAATGCCTCCATTTGCTCCTGCAAGACGCCAAGGACCGTTAATGTCATCTGCTATCATCATACCCACCCGCTGGTTTCCACATGTCTTTCCACAACTTGGATCCTGACATATATAAAGCAAGACATAATGTTCTTTGTTGAAAAGCAATCTGCTTCCAACTTGATTCATATACCTCTATTATTATTTCTCAAAGGATAAGGAATAATGCAAAATTATATAACAAAATCGGTCTTGTTTTTCCTTACGATATCCTATAACATTATTTTTCAAGTTAACAGCATCTTATAGCCTCTCGTTGTAAACGCCAAATTCTGCTATTGACACAGGTTTTGTAGAACTTTTAAAAGACACACGTACAGCATCACCCCAAACTGCAGGAAAACGATGTATCTTCACACGACTTGCTGAAGATTCTCCCTCATCAAGAATGTGAATCCACTTATTTCCACGACGGTATTCTATGCTATATTGCTGAGCTGTTGTTCCTTCACGCTCTGTCAATACTACCATGTTGAATGTTTTTCACGCCCAAACTCTACGGCATACCATGGCTCTTTGACAGCTGGATTTGCGTTCCAGCAAGAGCTGAAGTCATCATCGTTACCGAAGTCACTGATAGCATAGTCGTCACTCCAGGAACTATAAGCCGGCATATTCTTGGCTATGTTCTGCGATATTATCTGTTGCTCATCGGCTGCCTTGACATCTGCCACATGTCCACGTTCTTTGTAAAGCCTACCTATTTCCTTCAAAGCCTTGAGGGCATTAGCATCCATGAGCCCATCACGATTGGGCGCAACATTAAGGATAAAGTTGCAGTGGGCCTTCCCATAAGGATTGATATTCTCATTGACCAACCATTCCGGCGACTTCAACTGGTCCTTAGGAAATGATTGCTTCCAGAACCAGGTTCTTTGTAAGGGAAGGCAAGCCAGAGCGGGCAGTTGATTGCTGTTTGGGTCTATCTTCTGACCCGCTCCTTGTTCATACGACTTAATGTCCGTGTAGAACAAAGCCTCACGTGGATATTTGGCAGCATTGAGATCCATTACTAGACAGTTGGGCTACAACGACTTTATGAGCCGATAGATGTCCTCGAAGGGCACATCGTCATAGGAAATCCGGCTCCAAGGGGCATCCCAACCATCAATAATCACTGCCGTAATCTCACCATAGTTACTCAACAACTCTGTCAGTTGGTCCTTTATCATTTGGATATACTTTGCTGTGATGTGATGTGGCCGCAAATCATGGTGAGTATCAAGAATGGAATAATATAGCATAACCTTGAGCCCCTCCTTTCGGAATGCATCTGTATATTCTTTTACAAAATCTCGCTTCAGTGGCGAGTTCATCACGTTATAATCCGTAGTACTTGTATTCCAAATACAAAATCCACTATGATGTTTTGTTGTCAGGCACCCATAGGTCATGCCTGCAGATTTTGCAGCCTTTGCCCACTGCTAACAATCAAGTCTTGTCGGATCGAAAGAAGAGGCAGGAGCCAGGGGATCCGGCCAATCTGCTTCTTGGAATGTGGGCATGTTGAAATGGATGAACATCCCAAAGCGAAGGTCAACAAAATTTTGCTGTAACTCATGCAAACTCTTTGCTGGCATAACTTTATCACCATTGCTACAAGAAAAATCTATAAAACCATTAGACAAATGGGCATTTGATGAAAGCGAAAGCAACAATAAGCCCAACAAAAACATAATCTTCTTCATTGCTTAATTATAATGAATTATTTAAGTTTCCCATTCCTAAAAATATCTTTAAATAACAGCTTCTCAAAAATGATGGGTACATTTTGTAATTCCTGCAAGGCGGGAGATGATCTATTGAGCTGCGAAAGACCACCTCTTTGAAAATACCTGTAAATGAACGGGGACAGGAGGACAAGAAAGATGGGATAAAACGGGGATGATGTAAGTTTGTGTAACGAATTCCTTGGCTCATCCAAGGAAAAAACTAACTTTGCACCAACAATTATAATACATGACAACGATGAGAAAAATACTGTTACAAGTGCTTTGCTATCTTTGGGTTGCCACGCTTGCCCAAGCCCAGAGTACAGCAACCGCTCAGAAAGCAATCCCCTTTACACTCGACGGGCACATCTATCTGAACGCAGTCCTCAATGGGAAATATCATGGGAATATCGTCTTTGACACTGGAGCCAGCGACATGCTGCTCTTAGACACCTTATTCCTCAGAGAGCAAAGCTGGGCACCCACTCGCTTTGTCAATGCCATGGCGCCAGGTGCCGTTGGTATCCAACGCCTGAAGGTGGCACAAGAGAAGGTGAACATCGACTGCCAGGGGCGGTCGGAGACTTATCCATGGTATGTCCTGTTAGACCTCCGGGGTATCTTGGGCAGATATGCGGATGGGCTGATCGGCATGCGGGATTTCAAGGATCACCCCATCGAGATCAATTACCAGCACCAATTTATCAGGACCTTGAATGTGGTGCCGGACTCCGTTCTACGTACCTATGCCTGCCTTCCCCTTGTTTACGATGATAAGAAGATCATGGTCCATGCCAAGGTGTACTTCGACGGGAAATGCTTAGAGGGTCTGTATCATTTAGATACGGGATCAGGAAACAGCATCGACTTTACCGCAGAGGCAACAGAAAAGTACAAACTGACCGACTATCGGGGGAAGACTTGGAAGGGAAAAGGACTGCAAATGGGTGTCGGCGACCAAAGGATATCCACGTGGATCGATGCTCGGTCTGACAGTATGGCGATAGGTCCCATTTCTTTCGACCGTCCCGAAATCACCCTGAACCCAGAAGGGAAAGGGAGTTTCGGCAAGAATGTCTATATCGGGAATATCGGGGCACAGCTCCTGGCACAGCTGAATCTGGTCATCGACTTGCCTGCCCGGAAGATCTATCTGAAGAAATTTCCTGTATCCAAGCCAATAACACCCACGGACTTTGCCTTTGGTTGGCTGAACAGAACAGATATCGGGGCAGGATGGATCGTGCGGGCATTGGACGAAGGTGGCGTCGCCGACCATGCCGGCATTCTCTTAGGAGACACCATCATAGCCGTAAACGGGAAAGACGTAAGGTCGATTAAATGGAAAGAGGAAGGGAACTTGAACGATCTTCCCGAGATGAGCGTTACCGTCCAACGCGGAAAGGATGCCCAAACCATCAAGATGGTAGCCGAAGATCGATGGAAATAGGAAAACGGGTGGCATCGGTATCAGGGGAAATAGAAAGCGGCGATACTGTCCTTCTCTATGGATAGCATCGCCGCTTGATGAGGTGGGTGGTGATGGATTCGAACCACCGAAGGCATAGCCAGCAGATTTACAGTCTG